>DATIYJ010000024.1 GCA_035517655.1 Nitrospiria bacterium
GTCCATCTGCGTCGTTCTCGGTCCCTGCGGCCTTGCATCCGGAGCTTTTTGAACACCCTGAATCGTCTGGCCTGATCTTCCGCCGGTCTGAGCCGCGGCCTCGTAGGGGTTTGATTAATCAAACCCCTACAACGAGACGCCGATCCTCGATCCGGTTTCCGGAGGCACCCGTTATGATCACGCGCTCTCCTTCCCCTCAACGAACATCATACAATCGCGAAATCCACCACCGCGAATCGGTCCGCCTGAAGGCGTATGATTATTCTTCTGCAGGCGCGTATTTCATCACGGTCTGCACATGGAACAAGGAATGTTCGTTTGGGAAAATTGTGGATGGTACTGTTCGGTTATCACCGATGGGTGAAATCGCGCAAAATTCATGGTTGAAAATTCCGGATTATTTTGAGAATGTCCAATTGGACGAATTTGTCCTCATGCCTAACCATCTTCATGGAATCATCATTCTGACGCAAAACCATATCGCGCAATCGGATCATCGTAGGGGTTTGATTAATCAAACCCCTACAAGAACCGGCCATAAATGGATATTAATGCAAAACCCCAAACCGACGTTGGGGAAAATTTTGCGGCACTATAAGGCAAAGACGTCCAAATTAATTCACGACCGCGGCCATGCCGAATTTCGATGGCAGCGCAATTATTACGAACGTGTCATACGGGACAATCCCGAAATGCGCCGCGTACGGGAATATATCACCGGCAATCCGGCAAGATGGTTGGAGGATGAAGAGAATCCAGTTCATCACGTTTGAAACGTAGGTGCACAGCGCGGATTCGAAAAGGAGCAATATATTCGATCTGCATCTATTATATATATAGGTATATATATATAGGCCGGAGGGGCGGGAGCAGATTTGGCTATGGCTAAGAAAAGGGGACAGGCTGATTTTCAGAGATCACCGGCCAGTGAAAGCCAGAGGATGACGATAGAAAACTAGCCTGTCCCCTTCTCCTTTCTTTGATGCATCAAACGTCGCGTTGGTTGCAGCTAATAGCAATTACCTGTTCCTATTAGACAGAGACAGGAGGACCCAGATCAACTATGTCATGCTGGATGGGATAAAATTTAACAAATCGCTCCAGCCGACGCCATAAAATAAAGGCCTGAGGTTAGGTTTTGAGGTATGACATTGCCACCATGCGCCGGAGCCGAGGGCGGGGAGCGGGCGATGGCTCGTTGCGGTTAGCCCGTCTTGACATTCTCGCTCACAAGGTATAATTTCAAAGCATGGACTACCAACGTCTTATCACGATCGAACCCGGTAAGCGCGGCGGCAAGCCGTGTATTCGCGGATTGCGCATCACGGTATACGACGTGCTCGAATACCTCGCCTCCGGCATGACGGAAGACGAGATTCTTAAGGACTTTCCGGATCTCACACGCGAGGATATAAAAGCCTGCCTCGCGTTTGCCGCGGATCGAGAGCGAAGGCTCATCTCGATCTCAGGAAAGTGAAACTCCCCTTCGATCAGAACTTATCTCCACGACTGGTCAAAGCTCTCAACGATCTCTACCCCGACTCGGTCCACGCGCGAGACGTCGGACTAACCGATGCCTTGGACGAAACGGTCTGGGATTACGCCGCCCGAAACGGATTGATCATCGTTTCCAAAGACTCGGATTTTCACCAGCGAAGTTTCCTGTTCGGACATCCACCCAAAGTCGTCTGGATTCGACGCGGCAACTGCACAACAAACCAGATCGAGTCGATTTTGCGCGCTCATCACGCTGATCTGCTGAGGTTTGAGCAGGACACGGAAGGCGCGTTTCTGACATTAGACTAAACCGTTGCCACCCCGCGCCAAAGCCGAGGGGGGGAGGGCGAGGAGATAAAAAGTGAAAGTCATCGAGATTGCATTTACCGTTTACCCGGTCACGGACCTGAAGCGGGCGCGGCAATTCTATGAGGGCACGCTGGGCCTCAAGGCCACGCATGTCTTCGGAGACGAAAAGACGGGCATGGTGGAGTATGATATCGGACCCGGCACGCTCGCCATCGGCGCCGGGGCTCCTAATTTCAAGTCGTCGGCGGGCGGCGGATGCGCGGCCCTTGAAGTGGATGATTTCGGCGCGATGGTGAGTCGTCTCCGCGAGAGCGGCTGCACCTTTGTGAGCGAGCCGACCGAGACGCCCATCTGTCATATCGCGGTCGTTTCCGATCCTGCCGGAAATACGGTAATGATTCATAAACGGAAGGCTCGATGAGTCTGCGCACCACCGATCCCACGCCGGAACCGAGAATTCCAGCGCGGGGTGGAAGGATTAATAAAGATTGACTCCCTTAGACGGAAGGCGTAGGGTTGGAATAGAGATGAAACAACGTCTGCGGAAGTCATTTAGAGTCCGAGTAAGCAAGGAGAATCGATATGGCGACGAACCAGGTTCAATATACCGTTGAGATGACGATCCCCGCGGGGCAAACCGGCGAGTTTAAGAGACTGGCCCAGGGCGCCATTAATCTCGTCAAAGCCAATGAGCCCAAAATGCTGAGTTCCGAGTGGTATATCAGCGACAACGGCCGCCAGTGCTACGTGGTGGAGCGGTATTCCGAGGCCGATGGAATTCCGGCGCACATCAAGAATCTCGGCCGGATCCTGACGGATCTGATCAAGGTGTCTCCGATCACCCGATTTAAGGTCTTCGGCACCATCTCCGACGAGATCAAAAATACCTTGACCCCGCTTGGAGCGAAGTTTTTCCCGGCCTGGAACGGCATGACGCGTTGAAGCTTCCCCATGCGCCGGAGCCGACCGCGTAAGGGGGAGGAGTCTACGATTGTCGGTTGACAAGGTTCAGCCGAAGGGTTGATGCAATACCCGGCGTCCAGTCTTGAAATATGAGCAACGTTCAACCGGGAATACTCGCCCCCATTCCCAGTCTCGCGCGCTATTTGTATTTTCATCTCAACCCCGACCACCGGCCCGACAAAAGCCTTCGGGCATTGGGCGACATCTGCGACGGTGAAAAGACGGTTGTGGGGATCGGTCCATCGACGGTTCGGACCCTGGAAAAGAATATCCAGGGACTTCGGACCTTTCCTCCTTACGCGGGACCGGGTTTTGAAGTGCCCTCGACGCCGTTTGCCTTATGGTGCTGGCTGAGGGACGACGACGGGGGGGAACTTGTCCATCGGACGAGGACCATTGAACGCGTTCTGTCGCCCGCCTTCCGCCTCGATCATGGGATCGAGGCCTTCCGGTACGGATCCGGCCTGGACCTGACGGGTTACGAGGACGGAACGGAGAATCCCAAAGGAGCGAAGGCGGCCGCCGCGTCCGTTGTGCGCGGACAAGGCGCGGGCGTCGACGGGTCGAGCTTCGCGGCCGTCCAACAATGGGTGCATAACCTTGATCACTTTGAAGCGATGACGGCCAAGCAACAAGACAAGACATTCGGACGCCGGAGAAGCGATAACGCGGAATTAAAGGATGCGCCTCCGTCGGCGCACATCAAGAGAACGGCGCAGGAAAGCTTTGAGCCGGAAGCGTTTATCTTGAGACGCTCGATGCCGTGGGCGGACCCGGCCCGGGCCGGGTTGGTTTTCGTGGCGTTTGGCCGGTCGTTCGACGCCTTCGAGGCGCTTCTAAGACGGATGGTCGGGACGGACGACGGTATTACGGACGCCTTGTTCCGCTTCACCCGCCCGATCTCGGGGGCGTATTTCTGGTGTCCCCCGGTCGCGTCCGGCCGCTTGGACCTTCGCGCGCTCGGCCTCTGACAACCGCTTTCCGTGGGGCGACCACGTCAGAATTTGGCCCTCCTGTAGAAAATGCGTTTCATCATCTCCGCGGCCAGAATATAAAAGACCACGATCATTCCCATCAGCAGGAAAAACAGGGCCGGCAACCGGCCGAATCCAAAGAGCCCGCCGATCGGGGTGAAAGGGAAGACCAGCGTCGCTCCGATGACGAGCAGCGTGGCGATCAGCAAATGGGGTCCGGGCAGGCTTTGGAAGAAAGGTTTCCGGGTGCGGATCACCAGCACGATCAGCGAGGCCGAGATCACGGATTCCATGAACCATCCGGTCCGGAACTGAAGCGGCGTCGAATGAAGGACGAACAGAAGGACGCCGAAGGTGAGATAGTCGAAGACCGAACTGACCAGGCCGAAGGCGAACATAAAGTTTCGGATGAAGCGGATATCCCACTGTCGGGGCTTCTCGACCATCTCGGGATCGACGCGGTCGGTCGCGATGGCCATTTCGGGGAGATCCGTCAGTAAATTGGTCAGAAGGATCTGCTTGGGCAGCAGGGGAAGGAAGGACAGAAAAAGCGAGGCCCCGGCCATGCTGAACATGTTCCCGAAATTGGCGCTCGTCGCCATGAAGACGTACTTCAGGGTGTTGGCAAAGGTCGCCCTTCCCTCCTTCACGCCGTCCACCAGGACGTTCAGGTCCTTGGCGAGCAGTACGATATCGGCCGCCTCTTTGGCGACATCGACCGCACGGTCGACGGAAAGACCGACATCGGCGGCGTGAAGCGCCGAGGCGTCGTTGATTCCATCCCCCAGGTAGCCCACCACATTCCCGGCCTTCTGCAGAGCGAGGATGATCCGCTCCTTCTGATTGGGCTCGACCTCGGCAAAGATGTCGATATCGCCCGCGCGTGC
Source organism: Nitrospiria bacterium (assembly GCA_035517655.1). Lineage (NCBI taxonomy): Bacteria > Pseudomonadati > Nitrospirota > Nitrospiria > Nitrospiria bacterium. The sequence continues at coordinate 4,631 of DATIYJ010000024.1, forward strand.
CAACAACGCCCCATCGCTGATCGCATGAAGATCGGAGCCGGACAGGATCTGAAGATCGGGCAGTCCCACCTGCCGGCCCAGGGTGGCCGAGACCAGCCGGTTGTCTCCGGTGATGATCTTCAGCGAAATGCCCAGTTGCTTCAGTCGGCGCACCGTCTCGATGATTTCGGGTTTGGGCGGATCAAAGAAAACTAAAAACCCCAGGAAGGTCATGCCGGCCTCGTGGTCTTTGGTGATGACCGGCATCGAGCCGTCCGCCCGGTAAGCGATCCCCAGCGTGCGATAGCCCTGACGGCTGAGCGCGTCAAATTGTTTCCGGATTTGATCCCGGAGCGGAGCGATATCCGCGACCGTCCCTCCGGAAACCTCGACGCAGGAGCAGACCGCAAGGATGTTGGGCAACGCGCCCTTCGTGATCATGAGGGTCGCAGCATCTTTTGCAATCAGGATGCTCAATCGCTTGCGGATAAAGTCGTACGGCACCTCGTCCAGTTTCCGGTAGCCGGATAAATCGAACGGACGGTGGTTTCGAATCGCTTCATCCAGGGGGTTTGTGAAACCCGTCTCGTAAAACGCATTGAGATAGGCATAGAGCAGAACCCGCTCGCTGGGTTGGCCATCCGTATCCAGGGTGGAATGCAGCCGAACCACGCCCTCGGTCAGCGTGCCGGTCTTATCGGCACAAAGCACATTCATGCTACCGAAGTTTTCGATCGAGGCGAGGCGTTTGACGATCACCTGCTTGCGGGCCATTTTTTTCGCGCCATGGGCCAGGTTGATGCTGATGATCACCGGCAACAGCTGAGGCGTCAGGCCGACGGCCAGGGCGAGGGAAAAAAGGAAAGAGTCCAACACGGGCCGCTCCAGATAGACGTTGATCGCGAAGATCGCAATCACCAGCACCAGCGTCACTTCCATCAGGAGGTTCCCGAAGCGCCGGACGCCGCGCTCGAATTCGGTATCGGGCGGCCGGAGCTTCAGCCGCTCGGACACTTGGCCGAACTCGGTCTGCAAGCCCGTATGGACCGCCGCCGCCCGGGCGGTGCCGCTGATCACGTGGGTGCCCATCCAGAGCGCGTTTGTCCGGCGGCCCAGCGGCGTGTCCAGAGGGAGGACCCCGGCCGATTTTTCGACGGGGTAGGTTTCGCCCGTCAGGGTCGCCTCATCGATGAAAAGGTCCTTGGCGCTCAGAAGCCGGCAGTCGGCCGGGACGCTGTCTCCGGCATGGAGAACGATCAGATCGCCCGGAACGACATGCTCGACCGGAATCTCGATCGGGCTTCCGTCCCGCAGCACGTCGGCCTTGATTTGGATCATCGCCAGGAGCTTCTCGACGGCGCCGGCCGCGCCGCGTTCCTGCCAGAATCCGAGCAGGCCGCTGGCGGTCACGATCGTCAGGATGATGAGGGCGTCTACTGGATTGCGGAGAAAAAAAGACAGGCCCGCGGCGAAGAGAAGGATCACGATAAGCGGTGTTTTGAATTGTATCAGCAGCAGCGTCAGCGCGTCCGACCGCCTTTTGGCTTTTAGGCGATTGGGGCCGAAACGGGCGAGACGCTCCCGGGCCTCGTCGGACGTCAAACCCTGCGGCGACGCCTGGAGCTGCTGAAGCAGATCCTGCGGATCAACGCTCCAGAATGGATCGATCGGCCGGTTCAAGTCGGTTTTCCTCTCCATGAAAGTTAAGCCGTCCTGTCGCGGCGGAGAACGGAGCAGGACTACTGGATCTGGTGGATGTCCCCTTTGATGGAGGCGCCGGCCGATAAGGCGAAGGTGACGCCGTCCTGAAGCTTCAGGGTTGTCTTGACGATGCGCGACCGGTCGACGACATGGATCGCGCCGAGATAAAGATGGTTGCTCGGGATGTACACCACGGCCAGATTCCGCCGGGCGCCGTCCGCTTTCGTGAGCGTGAACTCTCCCGTCAGAAATCCGCCGTTGAATCCTTCCCCGGATGAATGCTCCACCAGGACGAATTCCTTGAATCCCGACGGATTGTTCGGGTTCAGGCTATCGACAATCCGCTTGATGTTCCGGTAGATGCCCTTGAAGATCGGAAGCCGTTCGAGAAGGCCGTCGATCCAGCCCAGGACCAGTGCGCCGTAAACACTTGAAAGAATCAGGCCCGCGATAAAAATGATCGCCAGCGTCATCAGCACGCCCAGCCCCCGTATCTCGACATGTAAAAACGTGGAGATCAAGGGCTGGAATAAGGCGTCCATCGTCTTCAGCAGCCAGACCAAAAGCGTGACGGTCAGATAAAGGGGAAGCAGCGCAATGAGACCGGTCAGCAGCGTATTTCGAAGGCGTTTCATCATTGGGTGTCTCCTTTAATAGTTAGAAACCACGGACCATTATACTGCCCTGGGGGGGTCTTGTCTAACCCTCCCGGAACGCCGATCGATTTTCGGACAACAAGCTCCTCTCGCCATCGTCAGGGGCAATGTGATAAAATAAAAGCAAAAGAGGGATTGTTATGGAAACCGCCGTGAACAGACCGGATGCGGTTGTGCCGACGCGGTACTGGCACAAGCTCGAGGACGGCCGCGTCCAGTGCGATCTGTGCCCTCGTTTTTGCAAGCTCAACGAAGGCCAGCAGGGCCTCTGCTTCGTGCGGGCCCGGCAAAACGATCAGATTGTCCTCACCACGTACGGGCGCTCGAGCGGGTTTTGCGTCGACCCCATCGAAAAAAAACCGCTGAACCATTTTCTTCCCGGCACCTCCGTGCTTTCCTTCGGAACGGCGGGATGCAACCTGTCCTGCCGGTTTTGCCAGAACTGGGACATCAGCAAGTCCCGCGAAGTGGACACCCTGGCCGACGCCGCGTCCCCCGAAGTCATCGCCCGCGCCGCGCGGGAATTGGGCTGCCGCAGCGTGGCCTTTACCTACAACGACCCGGTCGTCTTCCATGAATACGCGATCGACGTGGCCCGGGCCTGCCGGACGGCCGGGATCAAGACGGTGGCCGTGACGGCGGGCTACGTTTGCGAGGCGCCGCGCGAGGAATTTTACCGCTATATGGACGCGGCCAATGTCGACCTCAAGGGTTTCACGGAGCGATTTTATCAACAGATCACGGCCGGGCATCTCCAACCCGTTCTGGACACGCTGATCTATCTCAAGCACCGGACGAATGTCTGGTTTGAGATTACGACGCTCCTCATCCCGGGTGAGAACGATTCGGACCGGGAGATCGACGCCCTGACCCGGTGGGTGCTGGAACACCTGGGACCGGAGGTGCCCGTTCATTTCACCGCGTTCCATCCGGACTACAAGATGCTGGACAAACCGCCCACCCCGCCCGCGACACTGACACGGGCGAGACGGATCGCCATGGAAAACGGGATCCGCTATGCCTACACCGGCAACGTTCATGATCCCGAAGGTGACAGCACCTACTGCCACGGGTGCGGTAAAAAATTAATTGGCCGCGACTGGTACCTCCTTTCCGACTGGAACCTGACCGAGGACGGCCGTTGCCGGTCCTGCGGCACCGCCTGCGCCGGGGTCTTCTCCGGTCCGCCGGGAGACTGGGGCCCAAGGCGCCTTCCGGTGCGCCTTCAGGATTTTTATTGATTGAGTAGTGCGATCGCCCGCCTTTCCAATCCATCGTACGGCTCGCTTGTAACTCCCTTAACTTTATGAGATAATTCTGTCACGATGAATTCCGACAACCTGCGCAAAGGATTTTTAGAATATTTCAGCCGGCAGGGGCATACCCTTGTTCCGAGTTCCCCCTTAATTCCACAAAAAGACCCGACCTTGCTGTTCACAAACGCCGGCATGGTCCAATTCAAGGATGTTTTTCTGGGAAATGAAAGTCGTGCTTATAAGCGGGCCGTCTCGGTTCAGAAATGCATGCGAGCCGGCGGAAAGCATAACGATTTGGAGAATGTGGGGATGACGGGGCGTCACCACACCTTCTTTGAAATGCTGGGCAATTTTTCTTTCGGCGACTACTTTAAAACCGATGCGATCGCATTTGCGTGGGAATTGTTGACGAAGCATTGGAATCTTCCCAAGGCCCGGCTCTGGATTACGGTCTTCAGGGAAGACGACGAGGCCGAGGGATTATGGAAACAGATCGGGGTGCCGGCCGACCGGATCAAGCGCATGGATGAGAAGGACAATTTTTGGGCCATGGGTGATACCGGCCCCTGCGGTCCGTGTTCCGAGATCCTGATCGACCAGGGAGAGGCGGCCGCCGGCGCTCCGCATAACTGTAAAGGCGTCGGCTGCGACTGCGACCGGTATCTCGAGATCTGGAACCTGGTCTTCATGCAGTTCATGCGGAATCCCGATGGAAAACTCACCGCGCTTCCGAAGCCCAGCATCGATACCGGGATGGGCCTTGAGCGGATCACGGCCGTGACCCAGGGGGTCCTCTCCAATTACGACACGGATCTTTTCCTGCCGATCTTCAAAAGCGTTTCCGAAACGACCGACCAGGATCTGGTCGCGCTGCGCAACGGCATGCCCGGACGGGTGATCGCGGACCACATCCGCGCCATCACCTTTCTGATCGGCGACGGGGTGCTGCCCTCCAACGAAGGCCGGGGATACCTGCTGAGACGGGTCATCCGGCGCGCGGCGCGGTACGGAAAGGAACTCGGGCTGAACGAGCCGTTCCTCTATAAACTCTCCGGAGCGGCGGTGGATGCGATGGTCACGACCTATCCCGAGTTGGCCCGCTCGCGGACGGTCATCGCCCAGGTGACCCAGGGAGAGGAAGAGCGCTTCATTCAGACCTTGAATCAGGGCGTGGGCCTCTTCAAAGAAGTGATGGACAAGGTGAAGGCGACCGGCCAGTCGGTCATCCCGGGCGGCGAAGCTTTCCGGCTGTACGATACTTACGGGTTCCCCTTGGACATCGCGACGGACATGGCGCGCGACGTCGGCCTTCGGATCGACGAGGCCGGTTATCAGGCCGCGATGGCCGACCAGCGGGACCGGGCGAGGAAATCCTGGGTGGTAAAGGAAGTGGCGCCGTATTATAGCGAGGCTTCCGCCAGACTGGGGTTGACCGAGTTCGTGGGCTACGACAGCCTGGAAGAGGAGATCCGTCTCATCGGGATTTTAAAGGGCGGCCGCCCGGTGAGCAAAGCCGCGGCGGGCGAAACGGTCGAGTTGATATTCGACCGGACGCCGTTTTACGGCGAATCGGGCGGACAGGCCGGCGATCAGGGACTGCTCGAGCATCCCAGCGCCCTGGCCGAAATTCATGCCACGATCAAACCGGTGCCGGGATTTTTCGTCCATCAGGGAAAGGTGACTCAGGGCGAAGTGGTGGAGGGAGAAACCTACCGGGCGGTCGTGAGCCCCGCGGCGCGGTGGGGAGCGGCGAGAAACCATACCGCCACGCATATCCTTCATTCGACGCTCCGTGAAATTCTGGGCGAGCATGTCAAGCAGTCCGGCTCGCTTGTGGCCCCGGACCGTCTCCGGTTTGACTTCGGACATTTCAAGCCGTTAACCGCGCAGGAGATCAAACGGATCGAGACCGTCGTGAACGAACGCGTTCGCGAAGACGATCCGGTCGAAACGCAGGTGATGGATTTTCAGGAAGCGGTCCGGACCGGCGCGCTGGCGTTTTTCGACGACAAGTATGGAGACCGCGTCCGCGTGGTGCGTATTTCGGACTTCAGCAAAGAACTCTGCGGGGGAACCCATTGCCATGAAACCGGCCAGGTCGGGTTGTTCAAGCTCGTGCAGGAGGGCAGCATCGCGGCCGGCGTCCGACGGATCGAGGCGCTGACGGGCGAGATGGCGTATCTGCATGTCCGGAAGCAGGAGGAAGACATCCGGGAGATTGCCGCGTTGTTAAAGGTCCAACCGGCCGAGGTGGTCGAGAAGACCCGGCGGCTTCTGGCCCAGATGCGCGAGCGCGAAAAAGAGATGGACCGGTTTAAAGGACGGGCCGCCGGCAGCCAGGCGGAGGACCTTGCATCGGAGGCCCGGACGGTGGACGGGATCCGGGTGCTGGCCAAGCAGCTTCAGGACGGACTGGAGGCGAAAGATCTGCGGGCGTTTATGGACAGGTTGAAGAACCGGCTGAAAACGAATTACATCGCGGTGGTAGCCTCCACCTCCGCCGACCAGAGCAATGCGTTTCTGATCACGGCCGTTTCGCCCGATATGACGGGCCGCTTCAATGCGGGCGAGATCGCGAAGGAAATCGCCGGCATTGTCGGCGGTTCGGGCGGAGGCCGTCCGGACATGGCGCAGGCCGGAGGGAAAAACGTCTCAAAGCTTTCGGAGGCGCTGGCCCGCGTTTACGAAATCGTGGAAAAAAAGCGGCCATAATGCGCGGTATAATATAAAACAGGCGGGTGGGAGGAAACGATCATGGTTACGAAGATGATGAAAAAAATGGTGATGGCCGGTCTTGGGGTTGAAGCGAAGGCCCGCGAGACTTGGGAGGAGCTGGTCCGGCGTGGAGAGGAGAACCAGAGAGACTATGCCAAAAAAATGAAGGAACGCGTCGCAGGGCTGGAGAAAGATCTGAGCAGGCTGGAAAAGAAAGAGCGGGATCTGATCGATAAAGTGATGGCCAAGCTTCCCCTCGCAACCAAGGCAGACCTGGATCGCCTTGAGAAGAAGATTCAGGAGCTGACGGCCAAAATAAAAAGCGGCTAAGATGTCGGCCCCGGGCGAACGCATTCTGGCCTTGGATCTGGGCGAGCGACGGATCGGCTTGGCCGTCAGCGATGAACTGGGCTGGACCGCACACGGCCTTCCCACGATGGAGCGGATCGGCCCCAAGAAGGATATCCAGAGGCTCCGCGAAGTCGTAGGCCGGTGTCAGGTCCGGAAGCTGGTCGTAGGCCTCCCTCGCAACATGGACGGCAGCTTGGGACCTCAAGCCAACCTCGTTCTGGACTTTATCGAGCACCTGAAGGACAAGCTGAAGCTGGATGTTATCCCGTGGGATGAACGTCTCACAACACAGGCGGCCGAACGGGCCCTTCTCGAGGCGGACATGAGTCGCGCCAAACGCCGGAAGAAAGTGGACCAGGTTGCGGCCGTGCTGATCCTGCAAGGCTATCTGGACAGCCGCCGAGGTCTGCTCCAGACCGCCTCCCAAACCGACGCGTGATGGAGTTGACGGTACAAAAACGAATCGGCCGCATGGCGATTCCGCTCCTTTTCATCGGGACGGCCCTCCTGTTTGTGCTCGTGCAGGAGGTGACCTTTCTCTACATCCCGCCCGATCGGGATCGGGTTCAAAAGGTGCTGGAAATTCCGGAGGGGACGACACTCCGGAAGACCGCCCGGTTGCTTTTTCAAAACGGATTGATCACCAGCGTCGAGTCGTTTGTGGTGGTCGGCAAGATTCTGGCGATCGAGCGGCACATCATCCCGGGCGAATATGCCTTTCATACGCGGATGCTGCCGCTCGAGATTATAGGACTGCTGAAGAGCGGCCGGGTGATTGAGCACGAAATCACGATCCCGGAAGGATCGACCCTGGCTCAGATCGGACAATGGGTGGAGGAAAAACATCTGGCTCGGGCGGACGAGTTTATCCGACGGGCGAACGATCCCGTTTTTGTTCAATCGTTGGGATATGAAGCCGATTCGCTGGAGGGTTATCTCTATCCGGAAACGTACTATTTCTCCAAGCGCGTCGGAACGGACGGGATCCTACGGGCGCTCGTCAAGCAGTTTGAAACGGTCTATACGCCTGAGATGGAAAAACGGGCGCAGGAAATCGGGATGACGCGGCAGGAGGTCGTCACACTGGCATCGATTATCGAGAAGGAAACCTCGGTCGAGGCCGAACGGCCGATCATCTCGGCCGTGTTTCACAATCGGATCCGAAAAAACATTCCCCTGCAGAGCGATCCCACCGTGATTTACAGTCTTCCGCATTTCAACGGGAACCTGACCCGGAAGAACTTAAGAATTCCTTCTCCCTATAATACCTATCGCATCAAGGGACTTCCCCCGGGTCCGATTGCGAACCCCGGTCGGGCGGCGCTTTGGGCGGCGCTTTACCCGGCGCCGGTGGACTATCTCTATTTCGTTTCCAAGAACGACGGAACGCATTATTTCTCAAAGACGCTGGCCGAGCACAACCGGGCCGTCCAGAAATACCAAAAACGGCGCCTCGTAAAAAGCACGTAGGGATTCCGATGTTTTCACAAGCGGGCGAGCTGGCCGGAATGATTGACCACACGCGCCTGGCCCCGGACACGACGCCCGCAGATATCCGCCGGGTTTGCAAAGAGGCCCGGCGGCATGGTTTCGCGTCGGTTTGCATCCCGCCCTGTTATGTCGAGGAGGCGGCCCGCGGGCTCGCGGGATCGAAGGTGGCCGTCGGCACCGTCATCGGCTTTCCGATGGGGTATCAATCCCTGTTCGTGAAGATCGTCGAGGCTGTGGAGGCCGTCAAGCGCGGGGCCGAAGAGCTGGATCTGGTCGTCCACTTGGGGGCCGTTAAAACGGGAAACGCCGACGCCGTACGGACCGAGGTGGCCCAGATCCGGAACGCGGTTGCCGGGGCCCGGCTCAAAGTGATTCTCGAGACCGGCTATTTGACCCGGAAAGAGATCGTCTCGGCCTGCCGCTGGGTCCGGGAAGCGGGGGCCGTGTGGGTCAAGACCTCCACCGGATTCGGTCCCAAAGGAGCCACGGCGGCGGATGTCCGCCTGCTCAAGAGGTCGATCGGGAAGGGCGGATTCGTCAAGGCCGCGGGTGGAATCCGGAACCTCAAAATGGTGGAGATCATGGTCCAGGCCGGCGCCTCCCGAATTGGGACCAGCCGCGGCGCGGAGATTCTAAAAGAATACCTGCGCGGATCGGATCAATCATGAAGCCCCCAAAAGTATCCAAGGAAGCCTTGACGGCGTCCGACCGACAGGCGCTGGACCATCTGGTCGCCCAGCTCCGTAAGCTCTATTCCGAGCGCCTGAGGCAGGTGATCCTCTATGGCCACAAGAGCCGCGGGGAGCGGGGGTCGGACCTGGATATCTTGGTTGTGATCGAGGGAATTACGGACCGCTTTGTTGAAATGAGCCGGATCCATCGGATCACCGGCCCGATCACCGTAGAGGAGGATATTCTGATCACGGCCGTTCCGGTCGACGCAGCCTACCTCGATCAGCAACGCGAAGACTCGTTCTTTGCCGCGATCCTTCAGGACGGGATTACGCTGTGAAAGGGAGAACGCTCGAATGAGCATCGAGACCCGGCTGAAGGAGCAGGGGATTGTGCTTCCGATCCCGCCCAAACCGGTGGCGAATTATGTGCCGGCCGTCCGGACCGGGGAATTGCTTTTTACCAGCGGGGTGTTGCCGATGAAAGAGGGGAAGCTGGCTTACGAAGGAAAACTGGGCCGGGACCTGACGGTGGAGCAGGGGCAGGATGCGGCCCGGCTGGCGCTGCTCAATGCACTGGCCGTTGTGAAACAGGACCAGGGAAACCTCGACCGAGTCGTCCGGGTCGTTCGGTTGACGGGACATGTCGCCTCGGCGCCGGGGTTCGTGCAGCAGCCGGCCGTGCTGAACGGCGCTTCGGATCTGTTGGTTGCGGTCTTCGGCGAGGCTGGCCGGCACACCCGCGCGGCACTGGGAGCGGCCGAACTGCCGCTGAACAGCCCGATCGAGCTTGAATTGATCGTGCAGGTCCGCCCGTGAAGAGAATACGCAGTTAAGCGGGTCCTGTCCTTGGGCAGCCCCGCCTCGGCCACCCGCGTATGTGGCCAAATCCGAATTACTCCGGAGGCGGCCGATTGATCCGGATCGTCGCTTTGGCACGAAGACGGCCGAGATATTCCTTCAACTTCGAATTCGTTTTCTCCGCAATCAAACTGTCCTGAACCGCTTTTCGGGCGTCCTCCGGTTTCTCGCTCTTGAATTCCTCGCTGTGATCCTGCAAGTAATGGTCGGTCTCCTCCGGAGTGACGAACACGAAAAATTGGATACGCTGCTCAATCAGTTTGTGAACGATCAGCTGTTGCTTGAGTTGTTGTTCGATCTCGGCGTCCGTGAGGGACAATCGATCCTTGAGCAGGTCGAATGTCTCCGCGCGCCCGAACCGGAGCCGGAGCTTTTTGTAGGCGGCCGCCACGTCGTCGTCCGACGGCGGAGGGATCTCGAGTTTCTTGGCCTCGGCCAGGAGCAGTTTCTGATCGATGAGATCATTGAGCACGGTCGAGTCATCCGCGCCGCGTTTCTCCACAAAGACCTCCCGGTATTCCTGGACGTCGCTCAACGCGATCACTTCGTTGTTCACGACGGCCAAGATCCGATCGGCTACGACGGCCGGAACCGGCGAGGGAGAGGACAGGATGAAGCAGAAAATCCCAATCGGAATCAACGCAAAGAATCGCATACCGTCTAAACGGTAGCATAAAAAAGGCTCGTGATCAAATGGGAAGGGGTTCATTGACAAAACGGTCCCGACCAACGATAATACGCCCTGCTCGACCGAATCATCAACAGCGGAAGGAACAGCCATGGCGTATTCCAAAGAGAAAGACAAACTGATCGAAGTCGTCGGCACCGTGGAAGGCCCGCGGTCGAACATCGAAGTGGCGATCTATTCGTACGACGGCGCGGCGCCGAAAATCGCCGTCACCCGGTTTTCCGAGCGGGAGGACGGAAGCCGCGGCTTTCAAAACCTCGGCCGGTTGACACGCGAAGAAGCTGAGGGACTCCTGCCCTTGCTGAAGGCCGCCATCGGCAAACTGTAGCCGTGTTCAAGACCCGGCGGGGCAGGGCGGAGCTTTTTCTTTTTGCGACCACCTTTATCTGGGGCGGGACATTTGTCGTCGTCAAGGTGGGGCTGGGAGATTTTTCACCGGTCCTCTTGGTGGCCCTTCGGTTTTCGCTGGCGGCCCTTGTTCTCTTCGTCTTCGGCCTCAAACGGATCCTCCGGATCGACCGGGTCCTGCTCTGGAAGGGGAGCCTGCTCGGTTCGCTCCTGTTTCTCGGGTTTGCGCTCCAGACCATCGGGCTGAACGACACCACGGCCTCGAAGTCGGCGTTTATCACCGGCTTGATGGTGATCTTCACGCCGGTCTTTCAATTCGCCATCGAGAAACGGGTCCCGAAACTCGGCAACCTTGTCGGCGTCGCGGTCGTCACGGCCGGGCTCTGGTTGCTGACGTCACCGTCCGGCGCCGGTTTCACGCGCGGAGACGCGCTCACACTGCTGTGCGCCGCGGTATTCGGCTTGTATATTGTCATGCTGGATCTCTTCTCGAAGGCGACGGAGCCTCTTCCCTTGACCTTTGTTCAGATGCTCACCCCGGCGATTTTGGGGTGGACGACGCTTCCCCTGCTCGAAACCCCTGTCTGGCATCCCACGGCGAACGCTATCACGGTCTTGCTCTACTGCGCCCTGCTCGGAAACGTCCTGAGCAGCTACGTCCAAACCCGGTATCAGCGCGATACGACCCCCACACGGGCCGCGATCATTTTCACCGTTGAACCGCTCTGGGCCTCGATACTGGGTTATCTGATGCTTAAAGAGATGATCGGGTATTGGGGAATGGCGGGCGGCGCGCTGATCATTGCGGGGATCTTGGTTTCGGAACTGTCGGATTCCGTGCCTTCTCCGCCAGCCGAAGGATGATTTTCCATTCTTTCTTCGTGACGGGCTGAACGGAGAGTCGGCCATGGCGGAGAAGGACCATGTTCTCGAGCCCCGGTGTTTTTCGGAGGGTCTGGACCGGGATGACGGACGGAAAGGCCTTCACGAACTTCACGTCCACACGGTACCAGATCGGATGATCCGGGCTGCTCTTGGAATCGTAATGGAGATCGGCGGGGTCAAAGGCCGTGTCATCCGGGTAACCTTCCCTTACGACCTCTGCAAGACCAGCAATCCCACTTGGGTACGTGCTACTGTGGTAAAAAAGAACCTGGTCTCCCACTTTAATGGAGTTTTTAAGGTAATTCCGTGCTTGGTAATTCCTTACGCCGTCCCAGCCGGTCACGCCGCAGGTCTTGAGGTCCTGGATCGAGAAGGTGTCGGGTTCGGACTTCATTAACCAATAGGAGGGAGTTCGGACCATTTACTCCACTTTGATAGAGGCATTTTCGAGGATCGCCTTGTAGGTATACCCGGCGCCGAGGTCTTTATCGGTGTCCAGAGTCCCCGAAACGAGGACATGATCGCCGACCTTCACGTCCTGTTGGGATGTGACGGCGAGGTCGTTCGTTCCTTCTTTGCCGCTTCCGTCCTGGATGTGAAGGAAGTTCTTTCCCATGATTCCGGGGTTGAATTTCACCACCTTGCCGCGAACCTGAACCTGTTTTCCTTTCAGAGTTTCGCGGTCGGCATAAACCTGCTCCACCGTCTTAACCTCTTTTGAACCGGACTGTGTTTGAGCGCCCGGCGGTTTTGACCGCCCGCCTTTGTCGGGGGAAGGATCATTTCCGATTACCTTGACCGATGGAGTAAAAATGATCGAGTCAAAGGTGCGTTTCAGCGTCGGGCTGTAGAAGTCTTTCATCTCCGAGCCGGGCGCAACATCCACCTGATTGCCGACGGCCAGATCCATTTGGGGTGTGGCGGCCCAATACCGACCGCTTTTTGTCTCGACCTCAAGATAGGTGTACGATCCCGCGTTCATGGTGGTCACCACGACGCCGGTTCGTTCCAAGGCCCCCGCCGTTTCCGTCCCGATGATTAAGACCGCGCACAGCGACGTCAAGATGACAAAGCGGTTTTTCAAGGAGTTCCTCCGTTCAGGTTGATGGGACGACTCACATCCCCATGATATGATAGCCGGCGTCGACGTAAATTACTTCTCCCGTGACTCCGCTGGACAGATCGCTGGCCAGAAAAAGGGCCGTGCCGGCCACTTCGTCGGCAGAAATATTTCGCCGCAGAGGCGCCCTGGCCTCGACGTGATGAAGCATGTCCAGAAAACCCGAGATGCCGGCCGAGGCCAGCGTTCGGATCGGACCGGCCGAGATCGCGTTGACGCGAATCCCCTTCGGACCCAGATCCGCCGCAAGGTAACGGACGCTGGCCTCCAAGGCGGCTTTGGCTACGCCCATCACATTGTAACGCGGGACGACTTTTTCGGCGCCGTAGTAGCTGAGCGTGAGAATACTGGCCGGCCGGCCTTCCATTAGAGGCGCGGCATGGCGGGCCAGGACCGTGAGCGAGTAGGCGCTGACGTCCTGCGCGAGCCGAAATCCGTCCCGGGACGTGCTCAGAAAGTCGGCTTTGAGATCTTCTTTATTGGCATACGCGATCGCGTGCACGAGAATGTCGAGATGGCCGAAGACGGACCGCACCTGATCGAAGACGGCTTGGATCTGATCGTCCTTTGTGACGTCGCAGGGAAGGATCAGCTTGGCCCCGACGCTCTCGGCCAGCGGCCGGACCCGCTTCTCCAGAGCGTCGCCCGCATAGGTAAAGGCCAGCTCGGCCCCCTCCTGGTTCATCGCCCGCGCGATCGCCCAGGCGATGCTCTTCTCATTCGCGACGCCGAAAATAATCCCTTTCCGACCGTTCAGAAGGCTCATCAAGAAGTCTCCGGCGGATTCATTATAAAGAGAGGTGAATCATACATGAATAAGAGGGAGTTTTCAACTGCCGGGGACAACGATCCCAGGGAGTAAGGACGGGCCGGATTGGAACGGAGAGATCCGGGCGAACCATTCAGGCGTAATGGCAGGCCGGGTTTCCCGGCACTGAAATCGTGTCAGTCTCCGCCCGCGAAGGCGTCCTCTTCGTATTCTTCGATTCCTTCGTCATCGGTTCGGCCCAGGCCGTTCAAGAAGGAATGCCGAAGCTCACGAATTTGATTGGATTGAGTCTGGTTGATTTTGCCCGCGGTCTCTTTGAGATAGCGGCGACAAAGCTCAAGACCCTTTTTGAAGCGATCGGGGCTGGGGCATTCGATGACGTAGTTCCAAGTCGTATAGATCAGGAATTCAAGGAAGGCCGTGGCCGTCGGATGAGTCTCGCCGATCTTGAACAGCGTCGCGTAGGCTTCCGCGGATTCCTGCCCGGTGCTGGAAGCGAACCGTTCCTCGGCCTCGGTGGCGGGATACAGATCCTCGCCCAGCTCCCCGGCTGTCTGTGCTCTCTTAAGCGCCTCCCGGGCCGCGACGGCGGTGTCAAAGTTCATTTTGGTTCGACTTTCACGACCACCGTGCCTGCGATGACATCATGCAGGGCGCGTTTGGCGGGCGGGACGGCGGCGAGAATGAACCCGATGCCGAGGGTGAAGATGTCCAAGTTATAGCAGAGGGTCCGGCCGATGGCGCGAAGCCAGGAAACGGGCTGGCCGTTGGCCGTGACGACGCGGACGCCGAGCGCCATTTTCCCGGGCGTCCGGCCGTCGTACGCGGTGAAGAAAGAAAAATAAACCAGAAACAGAAAAGACCAGACGCGGGTATGCAGCTCGGCCCAGTCCATCAGAGATTCCGACAAATCATTTCCGAAGTTCAGGGTCTGGGCCAGGGCGAGATCTTCGGCGGCGGCGCCGATCCAGAGAAAAAGGAGCGTAACCCATTGCAGCAGGATGAGATCGATGGTGAACGCCGCGGCCCGTCGCCAGAAGCCCGCTTTATCCTTGACGGGGACGGCCTCCAACTCGGCGACAGTCGTTTCCTTGATCGGCTGTTCCGGGAACAGCGGCCAGGGATTCTCCGTGCCTGAAGCGGTCGACTGAGGAACGTTCGGGTCCATCCATCACCTCCGAGTTTCCAATTCATATTGAAGAATCGCCAGAACGGCCAGCCCGGCTGTTTCGGCGCGAAGAATCCGCGGGCCCAATGAAACCGAGACCCAACCGGTTTTGCGGGCCTCTTCAATCTCCGGAGAAGTGAACCCCCCCTCGGGGCCGATCAGAACAAGAATGGAATCTCCCGCTCGACCGGAGGGGCCGCAGGGAAAAAAGGCGGTCAATGCCGCCTTGAGCGATTGGTTCTGTTCCTGCTCCCACGGCAGCAGGTTCAGCGAAACGTCCGGCGGATTTTTAAACAACTCGTCCAACGAGACCATGGGCCGGACCGGGGGAATGTCCAACCGGCCGCACTGCTGCGAAGCCTCTTTTGCGATCTTCTGCCAGCGGTCCCTTTGGCGAAATTTCCGTTCGGCGCGAGGCCGCGCGATCGTCCGTTCGGACACGACCGGCAGGATGGCGTTGACCCCCAGTTCGGTCGCTTTTTGAACCACCCAGTCCATCTTGTCGCCTTTCAGAACGGCCTGGGCCAGTGTGACGGAAACCGTCGGTCGAGCCGACGCGGCCTCTTTTTGAAGAATCTTTGCGATGATCTGTTTTTTCGTGACCTGACTTAGCGCGGCGCGGTATCGTGTCTGTTTTTCATCCACCAGGTTCACAACTTCGCCGGGTCGGCATCGGAGGACATCCCTTAAATGATGGGCCAAATCTCCGGTCAACGAGATTTGGTTTTCGTGGAGGGAGCGGGACTGAATAAAAAAAACGGGCATCCGGAGTCATCATTATTATTCAAAAATATTTTTGACCTTCTCAAAGAGCCCTTCCTCGGTTGCCACCGGATCCCCGCTCAGTTTTGAGAACTCCTCGAGGAGTTCGCGCTGGCGGGTGGTGAGCTTGGTCGGGGTCGTGACGCGAACCGTCACCCGCTCGTCGCCGATTCCGTGTCCTTTGACGTTGGCGACGCCGAGGCCTTTGATACGGAAGACGCGGCCGCTCTGAGTGCCGGCCGGGATCTTGAGGTGCGTCTTGCCCTTGAGTGTGGGTATCTCGATCTTGGCGCCCAGCGCGGCCTGGCCGATGCTGATCGGGACTTCACAGAGGAGGTCGTCTTCCTCGCGCGTGAAGATCGGATGGTCCTTCACGGTCAGCACGACATACAAATCCCCCGGCAGACCGCCGTTTGAACCCGGCTCACCCTCTCCGGTCAAACGCAGACGGGTGCCGGTCTCGACCCCGGCCGGGATCTTGACCGCCAGTGTTTTTTCATGGTGAACCTGTTTCTTCCCGTGACATTTCGGGCAGGGATCCGAGACGATCCGGCCTTCGCCGTGGCAATGGCCGCAAGACCGGCTGATGGTGAAAAAACCCTGCTGAAATCGGATCGAACCGGCGCCGTTGCAGGTCGGGCAGGTCCGAATTCCTCCGGCCGATTTCGCGCCGCTGCCGCGGCACTCGGAGCAGGTCTCCCATTTCGGGATCCGGATTTTGGCCTCTTTCCCGAAGACGGCCTCTTCGAATTCGATCTGAAGATTGTACCGAAGATCCGTTCCGCGCTCCGGTCGGGCACGAGACCGACCGGCCGCGCCGCCGAAAAAGTCCTCAAAGATGTCGCCGAAGATATCGCCGAAACCGCCCCGGTTGAAGTCAAACCCGCCCGCGCCCTCCGTTCCGACCCCGGCATGTCCGAAGTTGTCGTACCGATGGCGCTTCTGCGAGTCGCTTAACACTTCGTAGGCTTCGTTGATCTCTTTGAACTTCTCTTCCGACGACTTGTTGCCCGGATTCCGATCCGGATGGTACTTGAGAGCCATCTGGCGGTAGGCCTTTTTCAGTTCCTGGTCCGAGGCGTCGCGTTTGACGCCCAGGACTTCATAATAGTCGCGCTTGGCCAAGAGTGCTCTCCGTAAAATTTTTTATTTAGAGGAAGCCGGTCCGGCCAATATCCGTTTTCCCGGCTTATGTTCCCTCTTTGCTGTCTTTTCTTGTTTCTTCAAATTCAGCATCCACCGTTCCCGCTTCCGCCGACTTGGCGGAGGGTCCTCCGCCCTCGGCGGAAGGGCCTCCTGGCTGAGGGCCTTGGCCTGCCTGCGGTCCCCCCGCACCTTGCGACGAAGAATGCTTGTACATCTCTTCCGCCACCTTGTGGGAGGCCTTGGTGAGCTCCTGCAACGCGTTCCGGATCGTGGTCGTGTCGTTGGTTTCGAGGGCTTTTTTTGTCGCCGCGATTTTTTCGCGGATATCATTCCGTTCGGCCATGGCGACCTTGTCGCCCAACTCGGTGAGCGTTTTGTCAACGGTGTAAACCATGCTGTCCGCTTCGTTCTTGACCTCGGCCAGCTCCCGCTTCTTCTTGTCTTCCTCGCTTCGGGCCTGCGCCTCTTTCACCATCTTGTCGATTTCTTCCTTGGACAGCCCGCTGGAAGCCGTGATACGAATGGACTGCTCTTTTCCGGTGGCCATGTCTTTGGCCGAGACATGCACGATTCCATTGGCATCGATGTCAAACGTCACCTCGATCTGAGGAACGCCGCGGGGTGCCGGCGGGATTCCGACCAGATCGAAGCGCCCGAGCGTTTTGTTGTCGCCGGCCATTTCCCGTTCGCCTTGCAGCACGTGAATGCTGACCGCGGTCTGGTTGTCCGAAGCCGTGGAGAAGATCTGGCTCTTCCGGGTCGGGATGGTCGTATTCCTCTCGATCAGTTTGGTGAAGACGCTCCCCAGGGTTTCGATTCCCAAGGAGAGCGGTGTGACGTCCAACAGCAGAACGTCTTTCACTTCGCCCTTGAGCACCGCGCCTTGAATGGCCGCACCGATCGCCACCACTTCATCCGGATTAACCCCCTTGTGCGGTTCCTTTCCGTAGAAGGATTGGACGACCTGCTGGACCTTGGGCACCCGCGTCATTCCGCCGACTAGGACGACTTCGTGGATGTCCTGGGCCGTCAGGCCGGCATCCGTCATGGCCTTCCGGCAGGGCTCGATCGTCTTCTGAACCAGCGCATCCACTAATTGCTCGAACTTTGAGCGGGTCAGTTTCGTGACCAGGTGCTTGGGCCCGCCGGCATCCGCCGTGACAAACGGCAGATTGATCTCGGTTTCCTGCGACGAAGACAGTTCGATCTTGGCCTTCTCCGCGGCCTCTTTCAACCGCTGAAGGGCCATTTTATCTTTTCGAAGATCGATTCCCTGATCTTTATTAAATTCTTCGATCAGCCAATCCATGATGCGGAGATCAAAGTCGTCTCCCCCCAGATAGGTGTCCCCGTTGGTGGCCTTGACTTCGAACACCCCTTCGCCAATCTCGAGGATTGAGATATCAAAAGTCCCTCCGCCCAAATCGTACACCGCGATTCGCTCGTCCTTTTTCTTGTCCAGCCCGTACGCCAGCGACGCGGCCGTCGGCTCATTGATGATCCGAAGCACGTTCAGTCCGGCAATGGCGCCGGCGTCTTTGGTCGCCTGACGTTGGCTGTCGTCAAAATAGGCCGGAACGGTGACGACCGCATCGGAGACCTTTTCGCCCAGATAATCTTCGGCCGTTTGCTTCATTTTTTGAAGGATCATGGCCGAAATTTCCGCAGGGCTGTATTTTTTCCCGCGTACTTCCACATGCGCATCCCCGTTGGAGGCCTCCACAATTTTGTAGGGAAGGCGTTTCATCGCGGCCTGGACTTCGGGGGAACGAAACTTGCGCCCGATCAAGCGTTTGATCGAGAAGATCGTGTTCTCCGGATTGGTGATGGCCTGCCGACGGGCGATCTGTCCGACCAGTTGCTCGCCCTTGTCGGTGAAGGCCACGACCGACGGCGTAATCCGGCTTCCTTCCGCATTGGGAATGACGACGGGGTCTCCGCCGGACATAACGGCCACGCAGGAAAACGTCGTTCCCAGATCGATACCGATAACCTTACTCATTGTAAACCTCCTCGCTAAAAATGCGGATCAGAACAGTCATGAATTCCACGCAGGAAAGAATTACAGGTTTTTATCGTTGTCTTCGGTTTCCCGTTTTTCAGGTGCTTCCGTAACCGGTGAATGCGACGGTTTCCGGGCGACCGCCACCATGGACGGCCGAAGCACGCGCTCATGATACAGATAGCCTTTTTGCAATTCCTCTGCGACATGGTTTTCCGGATACTCGTTCGTGTCGAGGTATGTAACGGCTTGATGGCGGCTGGGATCAAAAATCTCGCCCACACTTGCGATCGGCGTTACCCCGAATTTCTTCAAAGCATCCGAAAATTGCCGGTAGGTCAATTCCACGCCTTCAATCCACGGGGATCGTTCCGATGCGTCTTTGGCATGGCTCAAGGCCCGCTCCAGATTATCAAGCACCGGCAAGAACTCCTTAAGAAGTTTTTCGTTTGCGTATCGCAACTGCTCCATTTGATCCCGAGCCGCGCGTTTTTTGTAGTTTTCCATCTCGGCAAAGACGCGGAGTTGCTTTTCCTGGGCGGCTTTGAGTTCATTGGTTTTTTGTTCCAGTTCGGTTTTTAGAGACAGAACGTCCTGTTCCAGCGACGTCGGCTTGAGAGCGTCCGAACCCGACGGGATTTCATCCGGTTCGGATTGCGTCCTGTTGGGTTCGGGATTTGGGTTCGGTTCTTCCATGCGATGCTCCATGCGAAAACTCAGTCTTGGTCCAGGAGACGACCGAGCAATTTGGCGGTATGATCGACCAATGGAATAACCCGTGCGTATTCCATCCGTGTGGGCCCGATCACGCCTAGAGTCCCCCCGATATCATCGCCGCTTCGATAACTGGAAACGACCAAGCTGAAGTCCTCGATTCCGGGTACACTGCTTTCGGAACCGATGAAGATCTGAACTCCTTGGGTTTCCAAGCAGTTGTTTAGGAGTTTCATTATAACGGCTTTTTCTTCAAAGGTCTTGAACAAGCCCTTCATCTTTTCCATGTTCTCGGTAAACTCTGGCAGGTTCAGAATGTTTGAAGTTCCCACCACGTAGAGTTCTTCGTCCGGTTGGTCGGCCAGGGCCTTTTGACCGAGCTCGGAGGCTTTCTGGAGCAGGTGGTTGTACAGTTCTTTCTCGGCCTCCATTTCCTTAAGAAGCCGGCGGCGGATTTCGTCCAGGTTTAAGCCGCTGAACTTTTCGTTGAGAAAAGCGCTGATCCGTGTCAGGTCTTTCTGAGTCAATTCCGGACCCACATCGATCATCCGGTGTTGAACCAGCCCGTCTTTGGATACTTGGACAATCAGGGCGTGACCCTTGCGCACCAAAATAAACTCCAGTCGATCCAGCCGTGCCTTGGATACCTTCGGGGCCAGGACGATTCCGGCGTAGTGAGAAAGAAGGGAAAGCATCCGTGTCGTCTCTTGGAGAAGCGCATGAGGGTCTTCCCGCTTCATGCCGAGATAGGTTTCTTCCAGAAAATCTTCATCGAAGATGGATGGCCAATCTTCTTCCATCAGTTCATCCACGTACAGACGATACCCTTTGGATGTGGGAATCCGTCCGGCCGAGGTATGCGGCTGCAGCAAATAACCCATCTCTTCCAACTCGGCCATGATATTTCGAATCGTGGCCGGGCTCAAACCGAAAGAAAAATTCCTGGTCACGGTCTGCGATCCAACCGGTGAGGCCTTTTCAATATAAGACAAAATAACGGCATTTAAAATTTTGCGATTTCTTTCGTTTAGTTCCATAACAACCGCACCGAATTTAGCACTCAGCCTTTTAGAGTGCTAATAGCTTATCAAGTTTTGGATGTGTTGTCAATAGAGTCTCTTCGGGCCCTCTTCTTGTTTCTTTCATACAAGAGTTGAAGACCTTCCAGCGTTAAAAAGGGCCGAACCTCGTTGATCGTCTTTGTCTCGGACAGGATCAGCCGGGCCTGGCCGCCTGTCGCGATAACTTTGGCCGTCGGTGCCAACTCCTTTTTCATCCTTTTGACCATTGCATCTACAAGTCCTGCATAACCGTATAATAATCCGGACTGTATGCTGCTGACGGTATCTTGGCCGATGACCGATTTGGGTTTGGCCAACTCCACTTTGGGAAGTTTCGACGCTCCCCGAAAGAGAGCTTCGGCCGAGATCGTAATCCCGGGCGTGATCGCTCCGCCCAGATATTCTCCCTTCTTGCTCACGGCGCAAAAGGTGGTGGCGGTTCCAAAGTCAACGATAATAACGGGTCCTCCGTAACGCCGGTACGCCGCGACGGCGTTGACGATCCGGTCCGCACCCACGTCCCTCGGGGACTCGTATCGATTGATCAAGCCGGTGTTCATGGTTCCATCCACGATCAAGGGGGCGGAATGAACGTAGCGCAGGCTCATCTCGGTGAAGATCGGGGTCAAGGGGGGAACCACGCTGGATAGAATCACTCCGTCGATTTGATCGGCTCGGAGCCCGTTCGCGCGAAAAAGATCCAACAGCAGGATGCCGTACTCATCGGAGGTCTTGCCGAGTCGGGTGGCGATTCGCCAGCTCCCTTTCAGTCGGCTTCCCAGAAAAACACCCAGGACGATATTGGTATTTCCGATGTCAATCGCGAGCAGCATCGGAAGGCCTCACATGAACGACGTCGTCGGATCGGACGATGACTTCCTTCCGATCGGTCCTTTTCAAGATCAGTGCGCCTTCCGGTGTCAATCCCTCCGCCTTTCCCGTCCAATTGTGGTGTTGTTCCAGGACCGTTACGAACCGTCCCAGGGTTTCGGAGCGGGCGGCGTAGGCGTTCAGAATTGTTTGAGAAGGTTCGGTCAGGAAGGAGCGGTATTGAAGTTCGAGGATTTCCAGGATCCCCTGGAACAGTTGGACCCGGTCGATCATGCGGCCCGATTCCTGTCGCAGCGAGCTGGCAGAGTCGTGAAGCGTCTCAGGAAGCGCATCACGGAGGAGATTGACATTAACTCCAATTCCCAAAACCAGGTATCGGATCCGCTCTTTTTGGACGACACTTTCCAGAAGAAGACCGCCGATCTTTTTCCCATGAACCAGAAGATCATTCGGCCACTTCAGGCGAGTCGGCAAGTCCGTGGTTTGTTCGATGGCCCGCGCCACGGCCACGGCGGCGGCCAGTGTCCATAGGCCAATGCGCCTGGGGTCGCCGTCGGGTCGGAGGATGATCGAGAAGTAGAGGTTGACGTCCGGGGGTGAGATCCAATGACGGTCCATCCGACCCCGGCCGCGGGTTTGGGTATTGGCCAGGACCACGGTCCCCTCGGTCGCGTCTTGTTGGGCCAGCAGGTGAGCGGTGGTGTTTGTCGACTCAATGCTGTCGTATACATGGAGCGGGCGGCCGAAGCGGTCCGTTCGAAGCCCCGGCAAAATCGCTTCGGGGATCAATCGTTGTTGCGGTTGTGGGTCGCCTGATAAAGGTTCAGTTGAAACCTTGGGGGTCATCCGTCCCTTTCATGATAATGGCGTGATGTCCAGATGAATGTCGACGGCAGGGGCCGAATGGGTCAGGGCGCCGACCGAAATGAAATCAACGCCTGTTGCGGCGATCTCTCCTACGGTGGTCAGATTAACGCCCCCAGACGCCTCTGTCAAGGCCCGTGCGCCAATCAATGTGACGGCCTCTTGGAGTTGAGGGATCGACATGTTATCGAGTAAAATGATATCGGCATTGGCCGAAAGCGCCTCTTCCACTTCGTCCAAGCGGGTGGCCTCGACTTCGACCTTGAGCCCCCGCGGAGCGGATTTCTTCGCGCGCTGTACGGCGCTCATTAAGCTCCCAGTCAATGCGAGATGGTTGTCTTTGATCAATATTCCATCGCTTAGATTCATCCGGTGGTTCCTTCCGCCCCCCATCCGGACGGCATACTTTTCCAGTTCACGGAGCCCCGGTGTGGTTTTTCGCGTATCCAGAATCGTCGCCTTTGTGCCACGGACGGCCTCGACAAACTGAGCCGTAAGGGTGGCAACGCCCGAAAGACGCTGCAGAAAATTAAGCGCAACGCGCTCGGCGCTTAATAGAGAACGACCGTCGCCCACGATGTGGGCAATCTCCGTCCCGGGCTTGACTCGATCCCCGTCCTGGGCAAGCGGTTTGAACTTGAGTCTCGGAGCCACTTTGTTGAAAACCGCCTTGGCTACAGGCAGGCCCGCCAGGACCGCCTCCTGCTTGACTTGAATCACGGCCTCGGCCTTGATCGCTTTTGGAAATAGCAAACGGGTGGTCAGATCGCGGGAGCCGAGGTCTTCGGCGAGAGCACGCGAGACAAGGGCTCGGATAAGAGTTTCAGAGAAGGGCAGATTCGGACTCACCTTTTTCCCTGGCCATTTCATGTAAATGTTTGAGCGCGGCGGCCAATTTCTCATGCTCAAGCCGGAGCTCTTCTTGGCGCGATTTCATTTTTTCTAGAACCTCCGGAGGCGCCTTCGCCGCAAGATTAGGGTTCGAAAGCTTTTTTTCCTCCACGATCAACTGAGCGGCGAGATCGTCGAGGCGTTTTTGCTTTTTCGTGATTTCCTTTGCGATGTCTATCGTGTCCGGCATCAAGGGAATGAAAACGTCGCCTCCTTGGCCGCCCGGGAAGATTATCGGAGCCATGAGAGCGTGCACGGGTTGCTCGACGTGCTGTCCGATCTTAAGGTAGCGGAGGCCTCCAAGCGCAGTGATCGTCGAATAATTATTTTGCAAGTAACGCTCGATGTCTTGGTTGGACACGCGGATCGTCGCTTGGAGTTTTTTTGAGAATGGGATGCCATGTAGGCCGCGCATTTCTCGGATCCCCTCGATGACCTTTTGAAAGCTCTCGCATTCCTGTTCGACGGGTTCATTAATGAAGGAGACGCTCGCGATCGGAAACGACGCGATCACGATACTGCTGTCAGTCTGTGTGAACGTCTGCCAGAGCTCTTCGGTAATAAAGGGCATGAACGGATGGAGGAGCCTGAGCACCGTTTCAAAAACCCGGGTCGCGACGGTCCGGGTCCGATCCGCCGCGTCAGAGTCCTTACCATACAGTGTCGGTTTAATCAGTTCCAGATACCAGTCGCAGAACTCGTGCCAGAGGAACTGATAAAGGTCCTTCGAAGCTTCATCGAAACGGTAATTTTCAAGCTGGCTGTTAACGGAGATGATCACTCGTTGGAGTCGGCTTAAAATCCAACGATCCGCGAGCGAAAGCGTTGTTGGGTCGGTGAGTGGTCTATCAAGATAGGCCTTCGGGCCGCTCGGACAGTTCATTAAAATAAACCTCGCCGCGTTCCAGATCTTGTTGGCGAAGTTCCGGTAGCCCTCGATCCGCTCCTCGGAAAGCTTGATGTCCCGTCCGGGGGAGGCCATCGCGGCGAGGGTGAAGCGCAGTGCGTCGGTGCCGTATTTCTCCATAATCGCGAGCGGGTCGATAACGTTCCCCTTGGACTTGCTCATTTTCTGTCCCTCGGCGTCGCGGACCAGGGCATGGATGTAAACATCCCGGAAGGGAACGTCCTTCATGAAATGCAGCCCCATCATGATCATGCGGGCGACCCAGAAGAAGAGGATGTCGAAACTCGTCACCAAGGCCGAGGTGGGATAAAAAATTTCAAGTTCTTTGGTCTTTTGGGGCCACCCGAGCGTGGAGAACGGCCAGAGAGCCGAGGAAAACCAGGTGTCCAGAACGTCCGGGTCCTGGTGGAGATCGGCCGAACCGCAGCGCGGGCAACGCTCCGGCGTCGCGACCGCGACGATCGGCGACGCGCATTCCGGCTGGCATTGCCCGATATCCGTTCCCCTACAGTACCATGCCGGGATCTGGTGGCCCCACCAGATCTGCCGGGAGATGCACCAATCCTGAATATTTTCCATCCAGCCGAAGTAATTATTCTTCCAGCTTTCCGGAATCAGGCGGATCCGGCTGCTTTTCACCGCTTCGATCGCAGACGCCGCAAGGGAGTTCTTCGGGTCATTCACTCGGACAAACCATTGAGGTGAGAGACGAGGCTCGACGACCGTTTTGCACCGATAGCATTTTCCGATCGCATGACGGTGGTCTTCGATCTTGATCAGCAGGCCTTCGGTCTCAAGACGTCGGACGACTTTCTCCCGGGCCTGGGGTACCTTCAATCCGGCGATCTCATTCAATAATGTTTTTTCAGCCCTGGCGTCCTCTTCCAGGGCCGCCGGATTCATTTCCCCCCGTCCGTTCAGCAACGAGATTCGGGGAAGGTTGTGACGCTGTCCCGCCTTTTCATCGTTAAAGTCATGCCCCGGCGTGATCTTCACGGCCCCGGTTCCAAATTCCCGATCGACCAAGATCGGATCGCCCACGACGGGGATGATGCGGCTTGTCAATGAAAGCAGGACCCTTTTCCCGATCAACTTGTTGTATCGGGGATCTTCGGGATGCACTGCCACGGCGGTATCCCCCAGCATCGTCTCGGGACGGGTGGTCGCGACGGTCAAGAAAACGTCAGGACCATCGGCCAGGGGATATTTGATGTAGTACAGCTTGCCTTTGACTTCCTCATGTTCGACCTCGATATCGGATAACGCTGTCTCGCAACGCGGGCACCAGTTAATCAATCGCTCTCCGCGGTAGATCAGGCCTTCTTTGTACAAGCGGACGAAGACTTCTCGGACGGCGGCCGAAAGGCCTTCGTCCAAGGTGAACCGTTCCCGGTTCCAGTCACAGGAGGCACCGAGCCGTTTGAGTTGTGATATGATCGTTCGCCCCGATTGTTGCCGCCACCGCCAGACCCGTTTGATGAATTCTTCACGTCCGAGTTTTTCCCGAGAAGTTTTCTCGGCCAGAAGTTGCCGCTCGACGACATTCTGCGTGGCGATCCCGGCGTGGTCCGTTCCGGGCACCCAGAGGCTGTTAAACCCCTGCATCCGCTTCCAGCGGACCAGGATATCCTGCAACGTGTTGTTCAAGGCATGGCCCAAGTGAAGCGAACCGGTGATGTTCGGGGGCGGAATCACGATCGAGAATCGCTTCTCCGTGAACGCGTTCTCGTCTGCAGAAAAGTAGCCTCGGTCGATCCAATACCGATACCACCGGTCCTCAACCTCCCGAGGGCTGTAAGGTTTGTCAAAGCGGGTTGTGTCTGATTTTGGGATGATGTCGGCCATAAGAGTGAAATTCTAACATGAAGAATCGGGACAGGGCAAGCGGCCGGTTTGGAGAGCCGCTTGACAATTTTGAGACGCAACGGTTTAATAGGCCGTCGAAACCAATCAACCTGATAGGAGAACAGTCCATGCCACGAGGGCGCGAAGTCGATCGTGAATTGAGAAGAAAGTATCGGAAAAAAGAACGGAAAATGAAAGCAAACCGGCAGGCGCAGATGAAAGCGGCGAAAGGAAAGGGGAAAAAATAGACAATTAGGCCGGCTTGTCCGCCTTGAGTTTATCGAGTTCCTCTTTAATCATGGTCTCGGCTAAGGACGGGACCACGTCCCAGGCGACCTTTTCAATGATTTCCCTGGCCATTTTGGAAACGAGCGACTCGACCATCTCTTGAGAAACGGTGCCGCCGGAGGCCGGCGGGGGTTGAGCACCCGCCTCCTGAACGGTGGGGGTGGGCGGCGGAGCTTCGATGGTCTCCGGACTCGTGTAGAGCTGGGGAAAGGCTTCCTCCAGGGTGGCCAAAGTCACCGGCGGCGAGGGAGCTTCCGGCGGTTCGACCTTGGAAGCCGGCGTGGCCGCATCGGCGGGCGCTTCCGGCGTTGTTGACGGCGGGGAAATCGGCGGCGTTCGCAGGCCGATCACGGTTTGTTCCGAGTCCTCCAAGGCGGGTGGTGGGCTTACCGCGGGGACTTCCGACGATTCTTTCGTCGGTTCCGGCGGGGCCGAAGGCAGAGCCGTAACGTCGGTCCGGCTCTGGATCATGGTCGTCTCATTATCAATTTCAGGGATACCCTTTTCGGCCTTTTGAGATACTTCCCCGGGTGGTTTCTCTCCGGGCAGCGACCACCCCAGCAGTTCCTCGATCTTCATGATTTCCGCTTGGTCTTTCGATGGCGGAGGAGAGGCGGCAACGGGTGTTTGGGATGGAGGAAGGGGGGGGGGCGAGTCGAGGGCGGCCGGAACAACCGGTTTGGGTGCTCGATCGATAAGGGTTGCGGCATCTTGGGAAAGCTCCTTGAGTTTTTCGATCAGGTCTTTCGGCTCAAGCGGCTTCTTGACGAAATCGACGACTCCGAGGGAAACGAGCGTGTTGGGGTCGTAACTGTCCGTTCCGCTGACCAAGACAAGAATCGCCCGTTCTTTGGAAGTCTGCTTCTGTTTGACCTTTTCACAAAAACGAACAAAACTGATCCCTTCAAGATGGAAGTCGGCCAAGATTAAATCCGGATCAATTTGGGCAAGCAGATCCAATGCGGACAGGCCGTCGTTGAGGCAAGTCACCTCGAATTTTTCACGGGAGAGGTTGTATTCGACCAATTTCTGGATGGCAAGATTGCTATCGACGACAAGCAGCTTTTTCGCCATGCGCAGATGCCTTTCGGGTCTTGTTAGTGGAATATTTTGACGGTAGCACAATAAAAAAAGACTGTCAAGGCGCTTCGGAGATCGACGAATAGCTGACAACCCGGTTCCGGCCCGACTTTTTAGCCGCGTCCAGCGCCGCCTCGGCTTTTTTGATGAGGTCTTTCGAATCCTTTCCATCCGCGGGGAAGACGGCGAGCCCCCCGCTGATCGTGACGCGCTTTAACGAAAAGGAATGAGCTTCCACGGATTGCCGAATCCGCTCGGCTACGAATCGCCCTTTTTCCGGATCGGTTTCCGGAAGGACCACGGCCATTTCTTCCCCACCATAGCGACATGGAATATCCACTGTCCGGAGGCCGTCCCTGATAATGTTCGACACCACCCGAAGAACCTGATCCCCTTCCAGCCGGCCGAAGAGTTGGTTGTACGTTTCAAATTGATCCAAATCGAAGAGCGCCACGGTTAACGGTCGATCGTAACGCTGAGCCTTCTGGAGCTCGCGGTCGAGGTACTTATAAAAGTAGGTGACGTTATAAAGCTTGGTCAGGCTGTCCAGATCGGCCTGTTGCTGAATCTCGTGGACCAAGAGGATATTTTCCAGGGCGACCACGCCCAGATGACAGATCAAGTTGATCAACCGTCGGCTGTTCTCGGGGGTGGTGCCCATCCCCCCGACATTAATCACTCCATAGAACCGGTCCCAGTGAACCAACGGGGCACAGAGATCGGTTTGAACGTTTTTAGAAGGGTCTTGAAGGAAAGAGGTTTTCACCAGGTTGCTTTCCTTTTCAAAATCATCGGCCGTCATGATCACCCGCTTCTTGGCCGTCCAGCCGATGCGGCCTTCGCCGATGTTCAACCGCCTGATCCTATCGGCCGTTTCGGATGAAAAGCCCAACTGGGCCTTCAGCACCAACACATCCTGCTCGAGCGCGAAAAGAGACACCTCTCTCGCCTCCAGGAGTTTCTGCGTCAGAAAGACGATCGTCTCTTCCAGTTCCTGGGTTGTATGGGCCGAGGATAACTGCTTGGCCAGGTCGGGGAGAAGGAGGAGGATCCTTGAAAGGTTGGCCGTCTCTTGTTTGATATGAAGGAGCGATTGGCGTTGTTGGTTCAGAGTCAACTCTTTGAGGTCTATCTGAGACCGAAGATGACTCAGGTCGCTTCCCATGCTTCTGGTCATGTTGGTCAGGCGCCTCAGCGCAACCAGACCGGCCAGGACGAGTAGACCTATAACGACACTGATGCTCGAAAGAAGAAACATGAAATCCAGCATGACGATCCTTCAGCTGTTAGTTGATCAAAAATCCGGAGTATCCCACGACCCGGTTATAATCACCGCTGGCTTCTCCCGACGTCATGTACTTAACCAGTTTGGCCTGCTTGGCCCCCAAACGAAGAACGGCAAAAAGCATGGCGACCGTTGGGGCGAAACCGCACATCGAGATCTGTTTTTCTCTGACCACGCGGTGAAGGCCGATTGGATTTAGGGACAGGATCTCATTATTCGCCCAGTGGTCCTTCCTTCGGGCCACGGCATCGGGTTCATAATGACTCATGTCCGTGCTGGCGATAATCAAGACCGGTCTGTGGGCTTCCGTTACGGCCGTCGCCATCGCCTCGCCCAGGTCCCTGCAAACGGCCAGCTCTGTGCTCATCATGAGTACCGGCACGATTGCGACCGTGGGGTGAAGGTATTGAAGAAAGGGAAGTTGCACCTCAAGGCAATGTTCGAACCGGTGCGCTTCCGTATCCGATTCAGCCTGATGGCACCGGGTCAGAACATCCGCGGCCAAACGGTGATCGATCGAGACCGCGCCATTCGGCATGTTCCAGCGACCCTCTGCATAGATTGAGAGCGGAGGGCCGAAACCGGTGTGATTGGGCCCGACCAGCAGAACCGTGTCGGGTAGTTGAACGCGGGAATAGACGGCTCCAGCAACAGGACCGGAGTAAACCAAACCGGCATGGGGGCAGACCACCGCCCGGGCGGATTCCCGGATGGCGTCTTTCTCAAGGCATTGCATGACGTGGTTTCGAAGCTGTTCAGGAGCCGCTGGATAGAACTGTCCGGCGACGGCGGGGCTACGGACCATGGGACCCTCCCGAAGGTTGAGACGTCTGAGGACACAAGAAAAAAACAGCCCAATGCAAATTGAGTCTGGCAGATCAACAGTACTGAACGTTTGCGCAGGTCAAGACCTGTTGGTCCCGGCTTCCGCTCCGGTAGATGGTCACCCCTTTGCAGTCCAACCGGTAGGCCAAGAGAAATGCCTGGCGGACTTGATTCGGCGTGGCCCGTGCGGGTAAGTTCACTGTTTTAGAGACGGCATTATCGGTGTATTTTTGAAACGCGGCCTGCATCCGAATGTGGTATTCGGCGGAAATGTCATGAGCCGTGACAAAAAGCCTTCGGATGTCTTTAGGAATGTTCTTGTCGCCTTGAATTGAGCTTTGCCGGGAGAGGCGGGCCTGGAACGCTTTGTTGAAAACCCCGGCCGCTCGGGCCGCCTGGATAAAGAGGGGATGAACCTCCACCAGTTTCAAGTTCTTCATCGCGATGCGTGCCGTGGCGATGCCGTATAGGGGTTCGATCCCGCTGGAGCATCCGGCGATCAGGGCCAGCGTCCCCGTGGGCGCGATCGTGATCGTGGTGGCGTTACGGAGCCGCGGCCCATGAGGGGCAAAGATGCTTCGCGAGAAATTTGGAAAAACTCCCCGCTCATCGGCCAAGAGGACCGAGGCTTGGCGGGCTTCTTTATGGATGAAGGCCATGAGGTGCTCTGCAAAACCGATGGCCTCTTCGGAGTCGTAGGGAATGCCCAGAAGAATGAGGATGTCCGCAAGACCCATGACCCCCAGTCCGATCTTTCGGTTGCCCTGCTGGGTCATTGTCTTAATTTCGGACAGAGGATAACGATTCTGATCAATCACATTGTCCAAAAGCCGAACCGCCAGCTTGACGGTTCGACCGAGTTTGCCTTTATCGAGTTCAGGGCCGGAAGAACCCTGCCGGACCATTTTCATCAAGTTGATAGAGCCGAGATTGCAGGATTCGAATGGCAATAACGGCTGTTCGCCGCAGGGATTTGTGGCCTCGATCGGACCCAGGGCGGGAGTCGGATTATCCAGATTGATCCGGTCTAAGAACAGGATGCCGGGTTCGCCGGTCGCCCACGCGGCACGGACGATTTGATCGAAGACACGTGCGGCCGAAAGACGCCGGACCCGCCGCCGGGTGTTGGGATGAATCAGATCGTAAGACGTTCGCTTCAAAGCAGCCGCCATGAAGCGATCGGTGACACCGACCGAAAGGTTAAAATTGGTCAGCTCCCGGGGGTTTTCCTTTACGGCGATGAATTCGAGAATGTCGGGATGGTCGACCCGAAGGATGCCCATGTTGGCCCCCCGACGCGTCCCTCCTTGCTTGATGACTTCCGTAGCCGTATTGAACACTTTCATGAACGAGACCGGACCGCTGGCGATCCCGCTGGTGGACAGGACCGGGTCATCTTTGGGGCGGAGACGGCTGAACGAGAAGCCGGTCCCGCCACCGCTTTGATGAATCAGCGCGGTATGCTTCACGGCGTCAAAGATCGATCGAAGGGAGTCTTCGATCGGCAGGACGAAACAGGCCGAGAGTTGCTGCAACTCCCGGCCGGCGTTCATCAGGGTCGGAGAGTTGGGCAAAAATTCCAGATCGGCCATCAATCGGTAAAAAGCGTCGGCCGTTTTTTGAATGTCGGCTTTGGGGTCGTAGATTTTCTCTGCCTCGGCGAGGTTTTCCGCGACACGGCGGAACATTTGGGCCGGGGTTTCGCAGACACGGCCCGACGAGTCTCGTCGTAAGTAGCGTCCTCTAAGAACCGCGAGGGCGTTGGGCGAGATAGAAACCGAACCGTTGTGTTTCATGGCGTTCAACCGGAGCGGAACAACGGGCGCGCCTAAGGGTTGGAGAGAGTTCGGATGTATGCCAAGACGTTCCAACGGTCCTGCTCTGAAAGAACATTTTTCCAAGCCGGCATACCGCTTCCTTTTCCCCCGTTTGAGATCTTGTCAAAAAACTCCTGATCGGTTTTACCTGCCATGGTCTTGGCATCGGCGAAATTGGGAAAACGGGGACGGGAACTGAGACCGTCGCCCTTCTGGCCGTGGCAGGAGACGCAATTTTTAATGTAGATCGTCTTGCCGAGTTTGACATCCCCGCGGGATTCCGCTCGGCCGGTCTGGATCAGAAACAGGAAAGCGAACACCAACCCCAGGAGGAGGCCGTGAGGCCCGTACCGGGAATTCCATGTTGCGAAGTAAAAGAACTTCCCTAAGGAATATGGGCGCACGGATTGAGTATAGTCTGGGTCCCTTGGACCTGTCAAGCCACGAGGCCGGTCACGTTGACAGTCCAGTGCGATTTTGATAAAGTGCGGTTCCCATGCGACTCAAAAGGGAACGAATCACCGCATTGGCCCAAATCCTTGTCGACCAATTGACCGAACAAAAAGCGATCCGGCTGGAGGTGCCGAGGGCCGAGATGGTCTCGTCGCTGGAACAAGTTATCACGGGCGAGTTGATGGTTGAAGACCGGTTGGATGCCGAAGTCCGCCAAATCCTCGAGACTTACCGAACCCAGATCGAGAAGGGCCAAGTGGATGAGCGCAAGATGTTTCTGATGATCAAGAAGCAATTGGCCAAAGAACGCGAGATTATTCTGTAAAAACAGCGAGAAGAACGTGGCGCTCAGCGATGACAAGATTAGTCACCTTTCTCATCTGATCCTGAAAAACTTGGCTCAGGGCCATAGGGCCAGTTATCTGATGGAAGAAGAGAAGGTCCTGCGCGAAATCAAACAGGTCCTCATCCGCGAATTTCGGGTGGAAGAAGAGATCGATCAGACCGTTCGTGCGAAGCTGGCCTCCTATTCGCGGCCTATTTCAGAAGGCAGCCCGGAATGGGAGGTCCTCTATCAAAAATTCTTCGCGGAAGAGCGCCAGAGGCGGAGACGATGACTCCCGCTTATTTTGATTGTTCTCCGAAACCCTTCTTAGAATTACAGAAAACATCCGCTTGAATCCACTCCACAGGGTGTCGATCGGGATGGGGCTCAACCCTTCGGCCGCTCCGCCGCCGGAAAAAGGGAGGGGCTTGACAGCGACCCGGCCGATCGTATAGTGTTACCAACCCTTACGGAAACAATCGTGTATAATTGATAACGACGGAAGTCAAGCCGTGGGAACGCGAACGATGCCGGATCGCGATGAACGATATGCATGGCTGGCCTTGAGAGCCGTCCCGGGAATCGGAGACGTTCTGTGCAAACGCGTGATCGAACGGTTCGGATCCCCCGTTGCCGCGCTACGATCCGATCCTTCCGAGTGGGCAACCATCGAGGGTATCGGGTCCAAAGTAGTTCAATCGGTTCGGACTTATCGTGCGGATGACACGGCCATTTCACGGGAGCTGGATCGCATCGACGAGTTGGAATACGAGCTGGTCGGACTGACCGATTTGCGATACCCTGATTTGCTGAGGATGATTCCGGATCCGCCGTCCTACCTTTATCTTCGGGGAGAGTTGCGATCGGAAGACCATCGCGCCATCGCGATCGTCGGTGCGCGCCGGGCCAGCGGATACGGCCGCGCCGTCACGGAAAAATTGAGTCGGGAGTTAACCGCGAAAGGATTCACCATTGTGAGTGGAATGGCCCGTGGAATCGACGCGTGGGCGCATCGGGCGGCCCTTGAGGCCCCCGGCCGTACGATCGCTGTGCTCGGATGCGGGCTGGATATACTTTATCCCCAAGAGCATAATGAACTGCGGGAATCGATCGGCCGACACGGCGCGGTTATATCTGAGTTTCCGCTGGGGACGCCGCCCGACCCCGTGAATTTTCCCAAGCGCAACCGCGTGATCAGTGGTCTGAGTTTGGGGGTCGTGGTGGTGGAAGCGGCCGAGCATAGCGGATCGCTGATAACGGCCCGGCTGGCCTTGGAACAGGGGCGGGAAGTGTTTGCCGTTCCGGGTCCTATCGGGACGAAGACGAGCGTCGGTACGCATGCCTTGATCAAACAAGGCGCCAAGCTGGTCGACAACGTCGAGGACATCCTCGATGAACTTCGGCCACAACTCGAGATCCCGGGCGCCGCCGCTTCAGCGAGCGATCAGGCGGGTGATCCGCGACAGCCGGCGCTTTTACCGGACGAGCGGTCTGTATATGAATGCCTCTCGGCCGAACCGCGACATATTGACGAATTAACCGCTGCATTGCGGTTGTCTCCCGCAAAGACGGCCGGCGTGTTGCTTCAGTTGGAATTAAAGGGAGCCATCCGTCAACTTGCAGGTAACTTGTTTATACGAGTGGAATAGAGCATGCCCAAGAATGCACGGAAGAAATCCAAATTACATCCGGCCATAGAAAAAGGGGCCGTGCCGAAGAAGCGGGGCGCTCCCAAGGATACGGTGCTCAATGCCCCCGTGGGGATTCGTGCCGACCGGCCAGAAGCGGCACGCTCGTCGGAAAAACCACGCCCATCGTCCTCCAAGGTGCAATCCTTGATCGTCGTCGAATCCCCCTCAAAAGCCAAGACCATTACCAAATATCTGGGTAAGGGTTTTTCGGTGATTGCATCCGTCGGCCATGTGAAGGATCTTCCCAAGAGTAAATTCGGAGTTGATGTTGAAAAAGGCTTCCGGCCCCACTACGTCGTCATCAAAGGCAAAAAGGCAATCTTGGATGAGATCAAACAGGCGGCAAAAAAAGCCGAACGGGTTTATCTGGCACCGGACCCTGACCGTGAAGGGGAGGCAATCGCCTGGCACATTGCCGAGGAGCTCAACGGCAAGTCGAACAAAATCTATCGGGTGTTGTTCAACGAAATCACAGAGCAGGCGATCACGCGCGCGTTGGAACATCCGGGGAAAGTGGATCGGAACAAGGTCGATGCCCAGCAGGCCCGGCGGATCCTGGACCGGATCGTTGGGTATAAGATCAGTCCGTTGCTCTGGGAAAAAGTCCGCCGAGGGTTATCGGCCGGTCGGGTTCAGTCAGTGGCGGTCCGCCTGGTTTGTGAACGGGAGAAAGAACGGGAGGCGTTCGTTTCGGAAGAGTACTGGTCGATTACAGCCAAATTGGAAGGACGCAATCCGCCTCCGTTTGAGGCCCGCTTGATTCAAATCCGGGGCCAGGAAGCCGAGCTAGCGACCGGGGACCAATCGCGTTCCTTGGCTGAGCAAATAAAAACTCGGCCGTTTGTCGTCAAACAGATCGAGAAAAAAGATAAGCTGCGCCATCCGCATCCGCCATTTATCACCAGCCGGCTTCAGCAGGATGCCGCCCGCAAACTCCGCTTTTCACCCAAGCGGACGATGATGCTGGCTCAGCAGCTCTACGAGGGAATCGAGATCGGGCAGGAGGGTCCGGTGGGGCTGATTACCTACATGAGAACCGACTCCACGCGCGTGGCTCAGGAGGCCCTTGAGGAAGCTCGCGGTTTCATCCAAGAGGGGTACGGGTCGGAATATCTGCCATCGGGTCCGAACATCTACAAGACGAAAAAAGACGCACAGGACGCACACGAAGCGATTCGACCGACCTCCGTCCGGCGAACACCGGAATCGATCAAGGCCCATCTTACCAAAGATCATTACCAACTCTACAAGTTGATCTGGGATCGATTCGTGGCCTGCCAGATGAACCCGGCTAAGCTTGAAGTGACCCGTGTGGATATTTCGAACGGCGACGTACTCTTTCGAGCCAATGGTCAAGTGGTAAAATTTCCGGGTTTCACCGTGTTGTATACCGAATCGCAGGAGGAGAAGCCTTCGGACAAGAAGCCGGCGGCTGAACTTGCAAAGGCGGAGGAAGCGGAATCCGATGAGGAGCGGACGCTTCCGTCTTTGGAAGTCGGGGAGCGACTCAAGCTGTTAGGACTTGAACCCAAGCAGCATTTTACACAGCCTCCGCCCCGCTACACGGAAGCCCTCCTGATCAAGGATCTGGAGGAAAAAGGCATTGGTCGGCCCAGCACGTATCACACCATTCTGTCGACCATCGTGGATCGGAAGTATGTCGAAAAAGAGGAAGGGCGGCTGAAGCCGACCGATCTGGGGCGGGTGGTAAACGAATTGCTGGTCGAGCACTTTCCGGAAGTCTTGAACGTTCAGTTCACGGCCCAAATGGAGACCGAACTGGATGAAATCGAAGCCGGACAGAAACCCTGGGTCGAAACGGTGCGACAGTTCTACGAACCCTTCACGAAACATCTGATGACCGCCCAAAAACAGATGCGCGATGTGAAACGCGAGGAGATCCCGACCGAGATCGTATGCGAGAAATGCGGCCGACACATGGTCATCAAATGGGGCCGCCACGGACGATTCCTCGCATGCCCTGGATATCCCGATTGCAAAAACACGAGCGAGTTCGTCGAAGAAAACGGCCGAATCCGCAAGGTCGAGAAGATCGAAGAATCCAAAGAGTCCTGTCCCAAGTGTGGAAACCCTCTTGTTGTTAAACGGGGTCGGTTTGGACGTTTCCTGGCCTGTTCGACCTATCCCAAGTGCGATTTCACCAAGGCAATCGGGACCGGCGTCAAATGTCCTCAGCCCGGTTGCGGAGGTGAACTTGTCGAAAAGAGAACCCGGCGCGGCAGGACCTTTTTCGCTTGCGGCAACTATCCAAAATGCACATATGCCCTCTGGAATCGGCCCATTCCAACGGTCTGTCCTGAGTGTAAGGCGCCTTTCTTGATTGAGAAGTTCGACAAGCGCTCAGGGCTGAAGGTCGTCTGCCTCAATAAAGACTGCGGGTATGAGCAGGGGGAAAAACCCTCAACGGAACCGGCCGTCAGTCACACAACGCGAACCTGATCTTCCATCGAATGATAAACCTCCACCGGAACTTCCCGGGTTCCCTTGTATTTCATCCTGGATTCTTTTACAATGGAAGCGTTTGGAGGTGATCATGGCCCAGCAGGGATTGATGATCATTGGCGGCGGCTTGGCCGGTTCGGAGGCAGCCTGGCAGGCGGCCCAGCGCGGCGTCAAGGTGCAGCTTTACGAGATGCGGCCTCACGTTCACACGCCCGCACATAAAACAGACGGTCTGGCCGAACTGGTTTGCAGCAATTCGCTGGGATCCAATGATCCATTAAACGCTTCCGGAATATTGAAGGAAGAGATGCGGTTGTTGGACTCGCTCGTCATCCGCACGGCGGATGGGGCGACCGTCCCGGCCGGCTCGGCTTTGGCGGTGGAACGCGAGGAATTCTCACGGCGGATCACCAAAGAAATCGAAAATCATCCGAACATCCAACTCGTCCGGGAAGAAATCACCGACGTTCCATCGGACCGGGTGGCCCTGATCAGCACCGGGCCGTTGACCTCCGATAAACTCGCCGAATCACTCCGGTATCTCACCCGCGCCGATCACCTCTATTTCTACGATTCGATCGCCCCGATCATCGATGGAGAGAGCATCGAGACGGACAAGGTGTTTCGAGCTTCGCGATACGACAAAGGGGGAGCCGATTATATTAACTGCCCCATGACCCGGGAGGAATATGACCGGTTCTATCAGGCGGTTCTTGCCGCCGAGAAGGTGCTCTCCAAACCCTTCGAGAAGATCCCTTATTTTGAAGGATGTGTTCCAATCGAGGTGATGGCCGAGCGCGGTCGTGAAACGTTGGTATTCGGGCCGATGAAGCCGGTGGGTCTAATCGATCCGCGCACGGGGAAAAGGCCGTATGCGGTGGTGCAGCTTCGGCAAGAGGACGTATTCGGTTCCTGTTACAACATGGTGGGTTTTCAGACCAAGCTCACTTGGCCCGAACAGCGCCGGGTATTTCGACTCATCCCAGGGCTGGCCCAGGCCGAATTTCTTCGCTATGGAAGCCTTCATCGGAACACTTTTATCAACGCACCCTTTGTGTTGAAGGAGACGTTGCAGGTCCGAAGAAAATCATCCCTCTTGCTGGCGGGGCAGCTGGTGGGGGTTGAGGGATATGTCGAGTCGGCCGCGATGGGCTTGATCGCGGGGATCAACGGGGCGCGATTAATGAAGGGGCTGGATCCGGTTTCCCCGCCTCAGACCACCGCCCACGGGAGTTTGCTGGCGTATCTCACACGGAGCAGTCCGCGGCATTTCCAGCCGATGAACATCAACTTCGGGCTTTTCCCGCATATCACTGAAACCATCCGGGACAAGCAGTTGAGGCGGAAAGCGGTCGGGCAGCGGGCGGTTGAGGATTTGAAGCAATGGTGTCGGCAAAACGATCCTTTATAGAATATCTGCAGGTCGAGCGAGGGAGTTCGGCGCATACCGTACGAAACTATTGGTCCGACCTGGAACAGTTCGAGCGGTTTTTAGTACCGTCTGCCGAAAGCGCAAGAGGTTTGCCCGGTGAGCAGCTACAAGAGTTGACGGAAGAACCAACATGGAGCGAGGTTGAGCCGCTGAAAATACGGGCTTACCTAGTCCATTTGCGGCAGACGGGTATCCAAAAATCATCCATCGCTCGCAAACTGGCGGTGATCCGCACCTTTTTCAAGTATCTCCAAAGGGAGGGTCGGTTAAAGAACAATCCCGCCCGGCTGGTGGCAACGCCGAAGCTGGAACATCGTCTTCCGGCGTTTCTTACGGTGGACGACGCCGCGACGCTGATGGAGACATTCTCCATCGATGAGGAAAGCGGCCCGCGGAACCGGGCCATGCTGGAAACCTTCTATTCAACCGGAATTCGCCTGAGCGAACTGGTTGCGCTGAACGTCAACGACCTTTCTCCGAATGAAGGGGTGATTCGAGTCCAAGGCAAGGGCCGCAAAGAGCGGATTGTTCCGATCGGTTCCAGGGCGCTCGGTGCGATCGAGGCGTACCTGGCGGTGGTTCCCTTTCGTCAATACCACGAAGAGCATCGTCCTCTTTTTCTGAATCGTTTCGGGAAGCGACTGACGACGCGAACGGTGGCCCGAATCGTGACCCGGGCGGCTTCACGGCTTTCCAAGGGTCCGCGGGTTACGCCGCACGCCCTTCGCCACACCTTTGCGACGCATCTTTTAGACGGCGGCGCGGACCTTCGAGTGATCCAGGAGTTGCTGGGACACGTACGGCTTTCCACTACGCAACGGTATACCCATGTCACGACGGACAGGCTGATCGAGGTCTACGACCGGGCGCATCCCCGGGCCAAAAAAGCAAAAGGGTAATCGACGGCGAACGCATGCTTCCCCGGATTCGAAGTACGACGATACTT
Organism: Nitrospiria bacterium; assembly: GCA_035517655.1. Classification (NCBI taxonomy): domain Bacteria; kingdom Pseudomonadati; phylum Nitrospirota; class Nitrospiria; species Nitrospiria bacterium. Next base: position 42,918 of record DATIYJ010000024.1, read on the forward strand.
TGCCTTCGTCACAAAGGCCGGGTGGCCATCGCCGCCGACGGCCAAGTGACGGTGGGCACCACCGTCATGAAGCACAACGCCCGGAAGATCCGGAAGATGTATAACGACCAGATCCTTTCCGGATTCGCCGGGGCGACGGCCGATGCCCTGACGCTGTTCGAAAAATTCGAGTCCAAGCTGGCCGAGTACCGGGGCAATCTCACACGTTCGGCGGTGGAGCTGGCCAAGGACTGGCGAACGGACCGGGTCTTGAGACGACTGGAGGCCCTCATGATCGTGGCCGACGCCGACCATTCTTTGTTGATATCGGGAACGGGCGACGTGATCGAACCGGAAGACGGAATCTTGGCCATCGGATCCGGAGGACCGTATGCCCTGGCGGCGACACGGGCCATGATCGACCGGCCGGAGTTGACGGCCAAGGAGATCGTCGAGCGCGCAATGAAAATCGCCGGCGGGATTGACATCTACACCAATCAGGAAATCGTTGTGGAGGAGTTGAAGGATTGAAATGACCGGATCGTCGGATGACCGCATGAACGCCCTGACGCCCCGCGAGATCGTGAAGGAGTTGGACCGGTACATCATCGGTCAGGGCCAAGCCAAACGAATGGTGGCGATCGCCCTCCGAAATCGATGGCGGCGGCAGCAACTTTCTCCGGAACTGCGAGAGGAGGTGCTGCCCAAAAACATCATCATGATCGGGCCGACGGGCGTCGGAAAGACCGAAGTCTCCCGCCGGCTGGCCAAACTCGTCAATGCGCCGTTCATCAAGGTGGAGGCTTCCAAGTTCACCGAAGTGGGCTATGTAGGCCGGGACGTCGAATCGATGATCCGAGACCTGACCGAACTTGGGGTCAATATGGTCAAGATGCAGCATGCAGAAAAGGTCCAGGATCGTGCGGCCAGACAGGCCGAGGAGAGACTGTTGGACATTCTCCTGCCTCCGCCCGCGCCCAAGCCCCCGCCGGGAATTTTCGACGAAGGGCGCCTTGAAACGGCCCGAACGGAACTGCCGGAATCCTACGAGCAGACCCGCGAGAAGCTGCGCCAACAGCTCCATGAAGGTAAATTGGACCACCGCCCGGTTGAAGTCGACGTCAAGGAAAAGGCGCTGCCGGTCGGGGTGATTTCCAATATCGGCATGGAGGATCTGGAGATCAATCTCCGCGAGATGTTCGGAGGGTTGTTTCCGGGGAAAAAGAAGAAAAGGCGCATGAGGGTGCCGGAAGCGCTCAAACTGTTGACCCAGGAGGAGGCCCAGAAGCTGATCGATATGGAAGAGGTTCTGCGCGAAGCGATTCAAAAGGTGGAGCAGTCCGGCATCGTGTTCATCGATGAACTGGACAAGATTGCCGGTCGTGAAAAAGGAATCGGTCCGGATATATCCCGCGAGGGCGTTCAGCGGGATCTTCTCCCGATCGTGGAAGGCTCCACCGTCAATACCAAGCATGGCATGGTTCGAACCGACCATATTCTATTCATTGCAGCCGGCGCGTTTCATGTTGCCAAGCCTTCGGATCTCATTCCCGAACTCCAGGGGCGCTTTCCCATCCGCGTCGAGTTGGAGCCCTTAACCAAAGACGATTTTATCCGCATCTTGACCGAACCGAGGAACGCGCTGATCAAGCAGTACATTGCCTTGATGGAAACAGAAGGCATGGCATTGGAGTTCAAACCGGACGCGATCGAAGAAATCGCGTCCATTGCGGTGTTGGTGAACGAGCGGACGGAGAATATCGGCGCGCGGCGCCTCTTCACGATCATGGAGAAGTTGCTGGATGACGTGGCCTTCGACGCGCCGGACCGGGCCGAAAAGAAGATGGCCATCGATGCGATCCACGTCCGCGACCGATTGAACAACATCATTAAGAGCGAGGATCTGAGCCGGTATATTTTGTGAACTCAAGCCATGACAGATATCTCGATACGCTGGACGGGGTCCGGATTCACTATGAGCTGGTTGAGCCGGCTGAAGATCGCAGACCGGTGTTTCTCTTCATCCATGGTTTGGGAAGCAACCGGACGCGGTGGAAACGTCTGTCGGAGGAGCCGTTTTTCAAATGGTTTCGCTTGATCATTCCGGATATGCGGGGGCATGGCCGCTCGATCACGAGGCGAGGGATCCATGCGGATGGGTTTGCGTCGGATCTGGAGTTGATTTTAAAAAAAGAAGCTGTTGAACGTCCGGTAGTGGTGGGACACTGCCTGGGTGCGAACATCGCGGTGAGGTTTTGGGAACGGAATCCCCAAAACGTTCGGGCGCTGGTTCTCATCGAACCCTTTGTCACGGAAGATCTTCAGCCGGCCTGGACGGTTCTGCATGCGGTTTTAAACCCGATCGTTGGGTTGATCGAGTGGATCGTGAAGGGTCTCAATCACCTTGGACTGCGGCGGGCCGGGTTCCGGCTGATCGATTATTCGATCTATGACGACTGGGTGCGACCACGGCTGACGAATCTTTTTAACATCATCCGCTGGATGGGGCCGGGGCTGGACCTTCAATGCATGCCGGTTGCCAGTTATATCGCCTCGTATCGTGTTTTGTTCCGTTATCGGCCGCCGTGGAGAACAATCCATGTCCCGGTGCTGGCCTTGATCGCGCGGGAGGGAGGGGTGATGTCGCTGGAGGCCGGCGAGAACCCCTTCAACCGGTCCGGAGTCCGAACGGTCGGGATTCAGGCAAGTCATTTTGTATTGACCGATAATCGTGAAGAGGTGGTTCGACAAATTCAGGCCTTTGTCGAAGATCTCAACAAGAGATGACCGTGGAAAAGCTGATTGAGAAAGCGAAGGTTCTTATCGAGGCGCTGCCGTATATCCGGGCCTTCTCCGGAAAAACGGTTGTGATCAAGTACGGCGGCAAGGCGATGGCCGAGGAAGCGCTCAAAAATGCCTTCGCCCAAGATGTGGTGCTGATGAAATACATCGGCCTCAACCCGGTCGTGGTTCACGGCGGGGGTCCGCAGATCAATCTCATGATGAAACGCCTGGGACTGGAACCGAAATTCGTCAAAGGGGTCCGCGTGACGGACGCCCAAACGATGGAAATCGTCGAGATGGTTTTGGGAGGGATGATCAACAAAGAGATCGTTGCCTTGATCAACCGGCATGGCGGACGGGCCGTCGGATTGACCGGCAAGGACGGCGGACTGATTCGGGCGAAGAAAGTGATAGGGACCGACGGCTTTACCGGTGGGGACGAGCCGATCGATATGGGACTGGTCGGAGAAGTGGAAGAGGTGGATCCTCAAGTCTTACGGAATCTCGACCAGGACCGATTCATCCCGGTCATTGCGCCGATCGGTGCGGATCCGGAAGGGCGAACCTACAACATCAACGCCGATTGGGTCGCAGGGGCCGTGGCGTCTTCTTTGAGAGCCGAAAAACTCCTGCTTCTGACCGATGTAAAAGGCATTCTGGATGGGCAGGGAAAACTCCTTCCGACGCTTTCGAAGAAGGACGCGGCCCGGCTGATCAAACAGGACATCATCAAAGAGGGCATGCTTCCAAAAGTGAAGGCGGCCCTCTTGGCCGTCGAAGGAGGCGTGACCAAGGCCCATATTATCGACGGCCGTGTGGCGCATGCCTTGCTCCTGGAAATCTTCACGGACAAGGGAATCGGCACCGAGATCACGTCGTAGCGGCGCACGACGATCGGTCGGGCATGAAATATACCTTAATCACATTGGTGTATTTGGCGGTCGTCGGGCTGATCGCCGTGCCGTTGCATCGCTATGGGTTCAAGCGGCCGCTGCGGACGTTTGACATGACCTTTTTCGGTGTTGCGTTCATTTTAAGCGCTTTCGGCGAGCTCGCTAATATTCAGTCGACAAACTGGCAATATACCCCAAAATTTTTCGGGATCACGAGCCACGGTATAGTGGCGAAGGGCATCCTGGCGGCTCAGCCGGTTCTTCATCTGGCGTTGGGATACGGGTTTCTGGCGCTTCGCCGGTGGGCGGTCTACCTCGGACTTTTTTATATCGCCGATGTCTTGGTGAGCTCGATTTCAAGTTTTATCCTCTATGGTTATGGACGAGTTCGGACGATCTTTGTTGTTCTGTTGGTGCCGTTTCTCATTTACCTGATCGTCCGTCAGGCCCAATTCAAGAGGTGAACCCCCATGGCGACGATTCCAAAAGTCCCGCCTCCTGAAAAGCGGAGGTACCCGCGCGCCCCGATTTCGATTCGGATCCAGTACCACCAGCCCCAGAAGGGGATCCAGGAAGGATTTACGGCGATCATGGGCGGCGGCGGTTTGTTCATCGATACCGTTTCCCCGCTTCCCATTGGAACGCCCGTCCATCTGGAGTTCGGCCTTCCGGGCCAAGTGGGTGCGGTCCGAGTGGACGGTCAGGTGGCATGGGTCCGTTCCGATTTTGATCCGAAGGGTTTTTCTCCCGGGATGGGAATTCAATTTCGAAAGATCAACGAGTCCGACCGTGAAAAAATCGTGCAATTCGTCATGCGCGTTCTGCTGGGCCAATCGGAGAGCCATCCATGAGAAGTCCCCCGACGGCCGCCTTTCTCTCGGCGATCTTCCCGGGGCTTGGGCAGTTTTACAACCGACAATGGTTCAAGGGGGTCGGTTTTTTTATCGGCTCCGGTGTGCTGTTTGAGAGGATTGGTGACGGGCTTTCAGTTGACACTCTGATGGCAGGAGATCTTTCGGGAGTTAGAAAAGACCTCGGTTTTTTATTGGTCCTGTTGGGTCTTCTGGTTTGGAGCATGGTGGATGCCTATCGCTCGGCCAACAAGTCTCCGAAGACCCCGTGACCCCGAGAGGATCATCCGGGACCGAATAGCCCAAATTACCGAGACGGGATTGACGCAACATCTCCAACGAATCGTTGGAGTCCGGCATCATCAATCGGCGCCTGAGGCATTGGAGGCGGCCGGCGATTATATCGCGGAACGATTTCAAGACGCCGGGCTTACGATTCATCCCCACGTGTTCGAAGCCTTCGGCCATCGGAACCGGAATATCATCGCCTCGACAGGCGGCCCAAGCGGGAATTTCGCCGACCGCCCCCTCTTGATTCTGGCGGCCCACTATGATACCGTCAGTCAAAGTCCCGGGGCGGATGATAATGCCAGCGGCGTGGTCGTGATGCTTGAAGCGGCCCGGTGGTTGTCCGGTTTGGATGGACGGAGTTGGTTGGCCTTTATCGGATTCGCCCAAGAAGAGCAGCACTGTCTGGGAAGCACGCTTTACGCCATCAAAGCCCGACGGTCCGGTCTCAACATTCAGGGAATGTTCTCCTTGGAATGCGTCGGCTACGCCAGCCATAAACCCGGTTCTCAGCAACGCCTGAGAGAGCTTCCTATTGCGATTCCGGATGTGGGAAATTTTTTGGGCGTTGTGAGCAATTCGGAAGCCGCGGCGTTGAAGCAGCGGTTTGAAAAAGTGATCCATCGCTATGTTCCGGATCTGCCCGTGGTGGGTCTTGTGGTTCCGGATGCCGGGCAAGGGTTTCCGGACACCCGCCGAAGTGATCACGCCCCTTTCTGGGATGCCGGTTATCCGGCCATGATGCTCACGGACACGGCGAACTTTCGAAATCCCTGGTACCATCAGGCCGGTGATCGGTTGGAAACCCTGAATCTTCTCTATATGGTCAAGGTGACGAAAGCCGTCGTCGCTTTTCTGGCTGAATTGGCTTTAATGGAGGAATAATAATGATGCAGACACGGTTTAAATCGCACGGCTTGTTACATTCTTTCCTTCCGCACGCAAAGATCGGTTTGAAGGCGACTGCGATTCTTCGATTGTTGGTGACGGGTGTTCTTTTTTTCAGTGTTACCGCAGTTGCCCTGGCGGATCGGGTGGACGATTTGTTGAAGATGTTGCAATCCAAAACCCCGATGGACCGTCGGGAAGCCGCGCATGAGCTGGGGAGGGCCAAGGATTCTCGGGCTGTGTCGCCGCTGATCGCGGCGCTCAAAGATGAGGAGCCCATGGTCAGACTGGATGTCTCCGGCGCTTTGATCGAAATCGGAGAGCCGGTGGTCGATCCGCTCATCCAAGCCATGAAGCTCGACAACGATTCCATTTTTTTATGGAATGCGATCCGGGTCTTAGAGGAGGTTGGGGATCCCAAGGCGATCGAACCGCTAAAAGAGATTGAGCAGAAGCATCCGGATCCGTCAATCCAACAGATCTCGAAGTATGCTTTGGAAAAGCTTCAGCGAACCCAAAAACCTTGACCCACGCTTCGCCGGAGTGGCGGAATGGCAGACGCAGCGGACTCAAAATCCGCCGAGGGCAACCTCATGAGAGTTCAACCCTCTCCTCCGGCACCAAGTATATTTTGGGCTTGGGCGGACGAGACCAAATGAGAGTCTCTGACGCCTCCAGGCCTAGCGCCCTAGGCGGCGCGGCCGCGAACCGGCTCGTTTTGCGGAATTCCACGACGGACACCCTGCGGTACTCTTCGTGAACGCGTTCCTGCAAAGCGATCCTTCCCTAACCGCGAAAGACCGGCTGATTTTTGCTCTCGACTATGGGAGCCTTGAAGAAGCCAAAAAGGCCGTGGTTACGTTAAAGGGGCATGTCGGGTTGTTTAAGGTAGGTCTGGAGCTTTTCGTAAGTTCTGGACCTGGGATATTCAAAGTTATTGAAGAGAGCGGTGATTGTGGCGTCTTCCTTGATCTGAAGTTTCACGATATTCCAGAAACGGTTCAGGCCGCCGTGAAGGCCGCCGCGGTTCTTCGTCCGCGATTTGTCACGGTTCATGCCTCGGAGGGAAAGCGGTTGCTCAAAGCGGTTGTCGATGAAATCCACAACGATACAAAAGTACTGGCTGTGACGGTCTTGACCAGTTTTAGTCAAGAAGATATGCGGGAAGCCGGGATGGAGAAGGAGATCGATGTCCGCGAACTGGTCCTGCGAAGGACCCAATGGGCGCGCGAGGCGGGCTGCGCGGGTGTGGTCTGTTCCGGATCGGAAGTGCAAGAGATAAAAAAGCGGGTCGGTAAGGAGATGATCACCGTGGTACCCGGTGTTCGTCCGGCATGGGCCATGGTTTCCAATGACGATCAAGTTCGGGTTACGACACCGCGACAAGCCATACTGAATGGCGCAGACTATGTTGTGGTCGGTCGTCCGATCCGAAGGGCAAAAGACCCCGTACAAGCAGCCAATAAAATTGCTGAAGAAATCAAGACTGCCCTTCTCGATCTTACGATCCATTCCTAGAGTCCGTGTTGAGAATCTTATTTGAGAGTCGAGATCGCGCGACGCCTTGACTTCTCACGGAAAAACATTATAATAATATGAAGTTAAGCGGGTGAACGCCATGACTGAGAGTACAGAGACCGTAACAGATGCCGAATTGGACCTTCGTGGAATACTGTGTCCGTATAACTATGTGAAAACGAAGTTAAAATTGGAGTCCATGGAGGTTGGACAGATCTTATCGGTGATTGTGGATGATGGTGAGCCGATTCGGAATGTTCCACACAGCATCGCTGAAGATGGACACACCATTCTCAGACAAGAGAAGGTTGATAACTCCTTTCGGGTATTGATTCGAAAACGACGCTGATTCCGGAAGGCTGTAACAACCCAGATTTGATACACGGTCGACCGACCAGCCTGTTCCACGCCTCAGAGAATTCTCTTCACGTCCTTCCGTCTGTTATGAATGTAATCCCACCCTGTTGCTGCCGGGCGGTTGTTGATTGACGATCTCGGTAGAAACACCGCACAACGGCGTCCGAATCAGCTGCCGGGGTTGGAAGAAAGAGCCTCCGAATGCGATTGACCCTGATCAAGAAGATGCTTCTCGGATTTTCAATCATGGTTCTTCTGACCCTGTTGACCGGTCTGTATGCCGTCTTGAGCCTCCGGGACCTTCGTCGAATGAGCGACAACATTGTCGAATGGGACCTTCCCATTATTGAGACCACCGCTCAGATGACCGAGAACTTATTGGCGGAAGACCTCTATGAGAAACGCTCCGTCATACTTCGGGACCCGGCGGTCCAAACCCTCTTCTTAAACCGAAGCGATGAATTCCGGCTGAAACTGGCCCAGTTAAATTTAATATCTCCCGAAGACCAAGACCTCAAAGGGCGAATCCAGAGCCTTCATCAGCAATACGACCAATTTTTTAAAGAAGAACAGGATTACCTCAATCGCAAAGAGGAGTCGATGGCGAAGGCCGTTTCAGAAGGTCCCATGCAGTCCCGACTGAACGAAATGGTCCAATTGCTACGGGAGCTCGAACGCCGCGGACGTGATGATCAAAATGCCAAGACGCGTCTCGCCAATCAATTGAGTCTTCAGGCGTTTAACATCACGGTGGTACTGGTGACCATCAGTTTTTTTTTCGGAGTCGGATTTGCCGTGTTCATCAATTCGAATCTCACGTATTCGATCAAACAGCTTCAGGAGGCTGCGCATTATATCGGCCAGGGGCTGTTTGACCGAGCCTTGAACGTCAAGGCAACGGAAGAAGTTCAGGAGTTGGCGGACTCTTTTCGTTGGATGTCGAAGCGGCTGAAGGAACTGGGGGAGATGAATCTCGATGCCAATCCCCTCACGCGGCTTCCAGGGAATCTGGCGATTGAAAAGGCGCTTTTGACCCGACTTCAGGAAGCGGTGCCGTTTGCGTTCTGTCTTGTCGATGTGGATAACTTCAAGGCGTTTGGCGATCGGTACGGCTATATCCGGGGCAGCGAGGTTTTGAAAAAGGTGGCCGCCATTTTGTTCGACGCGGTCAGGACGCTCGGATCGGCATCGGACTTCCTCGGACATATCGGCGGGGATGACTTTGTCATCATTACGGATCCACCGCGGATGGAAAAGCTGTGCGAAAAAGTCATCCATGATTTTGATAAAGCCATTCCGGATTTTTACGACGAGGAAGACCGTCGAAGAGGTTATATTATTTCCCGCGACCGCAAGGACGTCGAACAACAGTTCCCGTTCATGACGGTTTCGATTGCGGTCGTCACGAACCAGAAACGCGTGATCACCAGTCCCATGCAGGTCGCGGAGATCGCCGCTCAACTCAAACAGTACGCGAAGACCTTCCCCCGCAGCGTGTACGTCGTGGATCAACGGAGGACCGTTTGAACATATCTGAATGGATGGTGCCGATCGGCCGCCGGTTTCATCGCCGGTCCCGCCTCGGGGGGGCCGGAGTATTCGTTCTCCTTCAATTTTTGTCAAGCTGCGTTGGTTTAACATCGCCGGAACTACCGACCGCGACCGCGGCCGCGGATCACTTCAAAAGGGGCGAAGTTTTTTTTGAAGAGGGCAAGTATGCCGAGGCCATTAAGGAATACCGATACGTGGCGGCTCAATTTCCGAACGAAGACCTTGCATCCGACGCGCAGTACAAGGTGGCGTACACCGAAATCTATTTTAAGAATGCTGCTTCCGACTATGGGATGGCCGAGAAAGATTTTCAGAAGTTGATTCAGAAGTACCCGAACAGTCCCTGGAAAGATCCGGCGCAGAATTGGTTGAGTTTTTTAACCCAGATGGAGTTGTTAAAGGCGGACAAGGAAAAACTCAAGGACGATCTGCAACGATTGCTCGACCTGGATATGCAGTCCGAGAAGAAGCGGCGTGAGTTGAAATGAATTACCACATCGATGAAATGGTGCGGCAACCCTCGATGACCAGCGTGATCTCTCCACGGATGGCCCCGCCCTCCATGGTCGCAATAATCTGAGAGAGTTTTCCCCGAATGATTTCTTCAAAAATCTTGGTCAGTTCTCGAGCCACCACGGCGCGGCGGTCACCCCAGGTTTCGTGCACGTCGTGGAGACTGCGAACTAGGCGATGAGGCGATTCATAAAAAATGACCGTTCGGGGCTCGTCTTTTAGCGCCTGGAGGTGTTTGAGTCTTCCAATCCGTTTTTTGGGAAGAAAGCCTTCGAATAGAAAAGCGTCCGTGGGGAGACCGGATACGGCCAGCGCTGCAAGAAAGGCGGACGGTCCGGGAACGGGCGAAAGGGGGAGTCCAGCTTGGATGCAACGATTGATTAGATAATATCCCGGATCAGAAATTCCCGGTGTGCCCGCATCCGTAACCAGAGCGATCGCGTGACCTTCCTTGAGACGCTGAACCAGAACCTCCGCTTTTTCCTCCTTGTTATGATCATGGTAGCTTGTCAGTGGAGTATGAATCTGGTAATGATTGAGCATCTTCTGCGTATGCCGCGTGTCCTCGGCCGCGATGAGACGGACTTCCTTGAGAACCCGCAGCGCCCGCAACGTGATATCTTCCAAATGGCCAATCGGAGTGCTGACGATGTAAAGAACGCCGTGTTCGGTGTTGTCCATTTAATAATGCCACCGGTGGTTTATTTAAGTGGTTTATTTAAGATGAACGCGGTTGAGGCGGTAGTATAGGCGTTTATAGGACTCAAAGCAAGAGAGCTTGCCATTGGATAGTCATTCTGATATATTAAAACGATTTTATCCGCATGTAAAATCGAGGTGTTATGAATATCGCCGTTATAGGTACAGGATACGTGGGCCTTGTGACCGGCGCATGTTTTGCCGAATTTGGAGTTCATGTCACTTGCGTCGACAAAGATCGGGACAAGATTGAAGCCCTCCGTAAAGGCCAGATCCCGATTTACGAGCCGGGGCTGGGTGAGTTGGTCGGTAAAAATATGGGCAGCGGTCGGCTCCAGTTTACCACCGATATCGGCAGTGCGGTACAGGGGGCGCTCGCTGTTTTTATTGCGGTCGGGACGCCTCCTCGGGGAGACGGATCGGCCAATTTGGAGTATGTGGAGGATGTGGCGGAAACGATTGCCCAACATTTGAATGGTTATAAGTTGATCGTCACAAAAAGCACGGTTCCGGTGGGAACGGGGGGACGGCTTCGCAAGATCATCGGGAAAAACCTTAAGGAGCAGGTTGACTTTGACATCGTTTCAAATCCCGAATTTCTGCGAGAAGGTTCGGCCATCGAGGATTTTTTGAGGCCCAATCGCGTGGTAATCGGAACCAACAGTCCGCAGGCGGAAGCGATCATGAAAGACCTCTATCGACCGCTTTACCTGATCGAGACCCCCTTCATTGTGACGGAGGTGGCCACAGCGGAGATGATCAAGTACGCCTCCAACGCCTTTCTGGCGACGAAGATTTCATTCATCAATGAAATGGCGAATCTCTGTGAGAGGGTTGGGGCGGATGTACATCAGGTGGCCAAGGGAATGGGTTTGGACGGCCGGATCGGTCCAAAATTTCTCCATCCGGGCCCCGGCTACGGCGGCTCCTGCCTGCCCAAAGACACGCTGGCCTTGGTGCAGATGGCGAAGCAGAATGACTGTCCGCTGGATCTGCTCGATGCCGTGGTCCGCGTCAATACGAAACAGAAGGCCGTGATGGTTCAAAAAATTCTTCAGGCCTTGGGGAGCGTTAAAGGGAAAAACGTGGCTGTTCTTGGACTGGCCTTTAAACCGAACACGGACGATATTCGGGAAGCCCCTGCCGTCGAGATCATTCAAGCCCTGGTGAGGGCCGGCATTAAGGTTCGGGCCTTTGACCCCGCCGCGATGGCGGAGGCCCGAAAAGTTTTAAAAGGGATTCACTACTGCGAGGACCCCTATGAAGCGGCCCGGGATGCGGATGCGGTGGTTCTCATAACGGAATGGAACGAATTCAGGAATCTCGACTTGGGTCGCCTTCGACAGACGGTGCACAACCCCATCTTTATCGATCTCCGTAATGTCTATGACGAACAGCGCATGAAACAAGCCGGGTTCCGGTATATCGGTGTAGGAAGAGGAAAATAGGTGGTCGGATTAACCTGTGCCTCGATGGAGTGAGAAATCATACCTCGGTAAGTTTCCCTCTTTGTGTCTTCTGTAAACATCATGGAGAGCATATTCAAAAATCCCGGGCGTTGGGTCAAAACCCACACTCCTTTTTTTGAAATCGGTTCATCCGCACGGAGCGCCTTCGTCCGTTTTCTGGTTGTTTGCCTGACCCTTGCTTCGACCGTCTCTTCCGGCCGGCCTGAAACTTCCGCGCTCTCTCTTGAGGACCAGATCGCCCGAGCACAGTCGGAGCTCGCGCTCATTAAAACGGAAATTATTCATCGGTATCAGTCCAACACCGCCGAGTTGGAACCATCGGATCCGTCGGCCGTCCGATCCTCACATCCGGAGACGAGGAACATTGTTGCGGAGGGGGAACTTTCCGGAGACGGAGCCTCGCAAAGCATGGAGGCCAGGCTACGGGAAATAGCCGTCCTGATAAAACGCTTGGAGACGGGGGGCGATTCCTCTTTATTGTTCAATGAGGTCGGTCCGCCTTCGACCGATGAGATTCGGCTTTTGTTGGCGGATCGTCTGCTGCAGGCGAATCTTACTTCCCAGGCAGAGCAGGTACTGAACAATGTGGTGGTTCAAACCCGTCGTGCGCCGATCGCGGCCGAGGCGTGGTTTCGATTGGAAAAATTATACTATCGGAAAGGCGATTATCCCCGCGCCCTTGGGGCGTTCTTCAAGATTCCAATGGATAAGACATTTCCGTGGCGACAGGAAGCCACCTACTTGGCCGGCAACAGCGACCTTTATCTTAAGGAGTATCTCAAGGCGATCGACCTCTTGGGCAATGTCGGCGAAGGCAGCGAGTACTATCCTTTTGCGGTGTATTCAAGCGGCCTGGCCTACCTAAATTTGGGAGATGCCTGGTCTTCGACTCAGTTACAGTTTCAAAAACTCACCGCGTTGAATCCGGGAGAGGATTCCGTCCTCCGGGAATTAATCAACAAGACGCGTGTGACCCTCGGATTTTTCTTCATCGATCAAAAACGCTATTCGGAAGCCATGGCCGTCTTCGAAGCGATTCCTTCCGAGAGCCGGTATTGGGTCCAGGCTCGCTTCGGGCTTGGCAAGGTTTTTATGGGTATCGGGGATTGCGTGAAAGCCATCGTCGTCTACAACGACCTGATCGACCAGGCGCCCACCCATCCTTATGCCCTTGAATCCCGCCTCCAGATCGGTGCTTGTTATTCAAAATTGAGTGCCTACCATCGGGCCGTGGGCAGTTATCAAGAGGCCTTAAAAGCCTATTCCGAACGATCGGAGGGCTTAAAAAAACTGACCCAACAAATTCAGGCCACGGGCGTGGAAAGTTGGCTTTTTGCATCGGGAGTGGAGAAGACGGAAACGGGGTTCGATCTGGAACCCGGATTTGCGGAATTAGTGGACATGTATACCGATTGGCTTCGACTGCACAAAGAGATCGCCGAGCCATTCCAAGGGGATAAAAATCATGCACCGCGCGAAACGGAGCGCGGCTCGTTGGCGGACGATAAATCGCTTCAGATGAAAATGGAGGATGTCCACGAAGATTTGATCCGATTACTCCGAGCCTCCGCAACCCGCCATCTTTCGTTCCAACTGGCCCGGATTGACGGACTGGCCCTCCGTGCGAATATGGGCATCGCCAAGAATATGACATTCATGCAGGACCATGAGACGGCGCCGTAGAAAAAATCAGTGGAGTCGGGATTCCGCCCCGCTGGCGTGGATGGTGCTTGTTGTGACCGCGCTATGGATTGAACTGGGCGGGTGTTCTTCTTATCGAAAACCGGACGAATTGGACCCGCAAAAGATTAAAACTGTTGTGACAGAAGTGATGGAAGATCAGACCGCTCCCGCTTCCAAAGACTATACGCTGAAATCTCTGGACGAATATGAGAAGAATCTCTTCAACGATTTCGGGCAACGGAGTGAGCTCCGAGCCAAAACCATGCATCGGTTGGCCGATCTCTATCTTATGCTGGAGGACTTGTCCTATCGTCATCAGCTTCAACGATACAACCAACAACTCCGCCAAGTGCAACAGAGCCGAGTGGGGGCGCGTCCGGTCCTTCCCCAAATCGATCATACGCGTTCCCGGAAGACCTATGAAAAACTACTGGCCCAGTATCCCGACCGGCCTGAAAATGATCGGGTGCTCTATCAGTTGGCTCATGTATATGACGATGAGGGTCAGACGGAACAGGCGATGGCTTCGTTGCAACGACTGGTGGAGCGTTACCCTTCCAGCCCGTTGCGGTTAGAGGCGGTCTTCCGGCTGGCCGAGGCGTATTACGATTCGAATCAATACCGACAGGCGAGGGCCGCTTATGAACAGGCGGTCAACGCGAAGGATCCCGGTCTCGCGGAACAGGCGATGTATAAGTTAGGCTGGACCTATTTTTCGCTTCAGGATTATGAGAACGCGGTGGCGATGTTTGTTCGTCTGGTCGATCGGAAGCGCGTGATGAAACCCGACGGACAGTCGCAGCTCGATCCAAAGGTCATGTCGGCCGCAGAATGGGATGAAGTCTTGGAATGGATTCGCAGCATGGCCCTTTCTTTTTCATATCTGGGGACGCCGATTAAGATCCAAGATTATTTCGAAAAAACGGGCCACCGGGATTACGAAGCGCTCATCTATCGGAAACTAGGCGATCTGTACATTGCCCAGAAACGGGTGCAAGATGCGGTAGGGGCTTATGATGCCTTCATCAGAACCTATCCCCTCCATCCCGATGCCCCCGCCGTGCAAATGCAGATCGTGGAAGCCTATCAACAGTTAAAATTGGTGGATCTGGCCAACCGCGCTCGGATGAATTTCGTGGATCGGTTTGGTGAAGGAAGCCTCTGGTATCAAAAGGCCTCGGTCGACGCGCGAGAGAAGGTCCGGCCGTTCTACCGGGGACTTGTCGGCCAACTGGCCCTGTTCTACCACTCTGAAGCCCAGCAAACCAAACGGCCTGCGGATTATGAAACGGCTTTGGCATGGTACCGACGCTACCTGAAGGTGTTTCCGAAAGAGCCGGATGCGCCGCGGATGAACTTTCTCTTGGCGGAGGGTCTCTTTGAACTGCAGCGTTACAGCGAAGCCGCGGACGAATATGAGCATACCGCCTACAATTATTTTCTTCATCACGACAGCGCCGAATCGGGATACGCCTTTATCACCACGCTGGATAAAATGATGAGTCGGGACGGTCAATCCTCTGCCACAAGCCCCCTGGCCACCCGACTGGCCCAGAGTTGCAAGCGGTTTGCGGAGGCCTTCCCCAATGACGCCCGCGTGGCGGCTGTTCTTTGGAAAGGGGCCGAGACCTACTACCGCGTGGGGAACTTCCCGGGGGCCCGTTCCATGGCCGAGATGATTGTGAAGACCACGCTGCCGTCCGATAACGCCGCATCCAAAGCCCAGCGACTGATCGCCCAAACCTATTTCGAATCCGGGGCGTACGAGCAGGCCGCCGGGGTCTATCAACGCTTGGTTCGGAGCGGAGGGGAGGCGAAAGAGGAGAAGGCGTTGAGACAATTATGGGCTTCGGCGCTGTATAAGCAGGGCGAGGTCTTTAAAAACGCCGGCAAGTTGCGGGAAGCGCAGACGGCGTTCATGCGGGTTCAGGCGGAAGTCCCGGGGAGTGAGGTTGCGCCGGTGGCGCTGTACGATGCGGCCAGCGTGGCCCTGCTCCGAAACAACGTGGACGAGGCGCTGCAGCTGTTTCAGATTCTGGTTCAACGCTATCCCGCACATTCGTTAAGCCAAAAAGTCCCCGAGGTCTTATTGCAGGTGGAGCGAAATCTTTTGGAGGCCGGGAAAGTTCAGGAGGCCCGGGCCTTGTCGGAGAAGATCAAAACGATCCAGGTTTCAACGGAGGAGGATTTAGCGTATCGGTCCGAACGGCTCCTGGCGGATCGCTATTTTGAGGAAAAGGCCTATGAGCAGGCGGCCGCCACTTACAGCAAATTAGCCCAAGGTGAAGCCTCGGTCAAGAATCAAGAGCGGGAAGAGCTAAAGCGATTGTGGGCTTCCGCCTTGTACAAACAAGCCGAAGGTCTCAAGGCGGCCGGAAATCTTAAGGAGGCGCAAGACGGTTTTATGAAGGTTCAAGCGGAGGCAGCCGGAAGCGAAGTGGCGCCGGTGGCGCTGTTTGATGCCGGAAACGTTGCCCTCTCTCGGAATGATCAAGACGGGGCGGTCCAGGCTTTTACGATCTTGCTGAGAGAATATCCCACCTCCGCCTACAGTCCTCATGCAACGATCCAAGTGGCCCGAATCCATGAACGAAACGGCCGTTTGCAGGAGGCTGCCCGAGACTATGCATCTGTGGTAAAATTAAACCTGGATCGAAAGACCACAGGGGAAATGTTACTGGCATCCGGTCGGCTTTACGAACAACTGGGAGATTGGGCGAAAGCCGAAGAGGTTTACGGCATCTATCTTGGTCAATATTCGGGAGAGTATCAACAGGTCGTCGAAACAACGTTTAAGCTGGCCTGGGCGAAACTCCAGCAAAACCGTCCGCAGGAAGCCCTGCCGATTCTCCAGACCATTATCGACCGATACGGACAGGGTGATGCGGCGGCATCCCCGGCGGCCTACTATGTCGCCAAGGCACATTTATTGAAAGCGGATAACCTCGCGACCCAGTTTGACGCCGTGCGGCTCGTTTCGCCTCTCGAACAAAACCTGGCCCGGAAGAAGGCATTGCTGAAAGACGTCCTGGAGGAATACGCCCAGGCGGCCGACTTCAATGTCGCCGAGGTCACGACGGCCGCCACCCAGAAAATCGGGATGGTGTTCGAAAAATTTCGAACCGCCCTCCTGGAATCCGAGCGACCACAGAATTTAACACCCCAGCAACTGGAGCAGTACAATTTTCTTCTCGAAGAACAGGCCTATCCGTTTGAAGAAAAGGCCATTGCGGCGTATGAAAGCAATGTTCATCGAGCGCAACAGTTGGGTTTGTACGATGCCTGGATCAGGCAGAGCTACGACGATCTGGCGCGGTTGATGCCGGCCCGGTACCGTAAGCCGGAACTGGACGAAATTATCCATGGGGAACCGGCCTTAAACCCATGACCCGCTGCGGTTTCAGGAAAACGCGCTTCATTCCAGCCCTTCTGAGGGCCACGCTGGCAGGGGCCATTGTATTTGGGGCGATCGGCTGCGCCCCGGTGAATATTCCCAGTGGTTCGGCCGCCCGGAGCCCCGCGAATAACGAGGCGCCCGGCTCCCAAACCGGCTTGCCGGGAAAGGGGGGGCTTCGTTCGCGTTACGGGCAGGGGATCTCTTATTTGGAACAGGGAAAGCTAGAAGAGGCTCAAAGGATTTTTGAGTCTCTGGTTCAATCCAATTCCGATCGGATGGAGATTCATAACGCATTGGGGATTCTTTATCGCCGACGGGGGATGTTGGACAAGGCTGTTGCGGAGTACACGAGGGCGATCGAGTTGTCCGAGCCGTTGTCGTCGACTCCTTCGGGGCGCGCCGAATCCGCCGAACTGTACAACAATCTGGCCATCGCCGATCGTGAACGCGGCGATTTTCGAAAGGCGGAAGAGGCGTATGAAAAATCCATTAAACGCAACCCCGATTTTGCAGCCGCCTATTACAACCTGGGCGTGCTGTACGATCTCTACCTCGACCGACCTTCGGACGCCGTGCGGTGCTATCGGGATTACGAACGACTGACCGGTCAGAATCAGACCGTGGATGTCTGGATCGCGGATCTGGAACAAAGGACGACGCGCGGGACGGGAGGCCCCGTTGGGAAGCCGTAACATCAAGCGGAGGGTGCTCGGAATCGTTGCGACGGTCTGGCTGGCCGCCGCCGGGTTGGCGTATGCCCAGGAGCCGGCGGAAGCGACGCGGAAAAACCCCGACACTTTCCAATTGAAGGAAACCGAAATTACGGGAAAATTAAAGGACGTCCTGGGGTCCCTCAAGCTGTTGGAAACCGAAGTGGTCGGGACGGTCGAGCGTCCGCGGTTGAGTTATTCGTTGCCTTGGAAGGATCCCGATCCGTTATTGCTGGATGAAGGGGAGATGCAAGGCGTGTTTCTCGAGGAGATTTACACCCCGTTGGATAAAGACACCTACAGCCAAGCAATACGGTCGGAGAAGGCGCGTCAGGCTCCATAAAACGGAAAGGAGACCCCATGGATATTTTTAATGTCATCGGCAATTTTTTTATTGAGGGCGGGTTTTTCATGTACCCCGTCCTTTTCATCGCCGCTCTGGGAACGGCCATTGTGATCGAGCGGATGCTCTATATCACCCGCGCTTCGGCCAACGCGGAATCTCTTTGGCAAAAAGTCCGGGCCGCCCTGTCGGATCAACGGATAGACGACGCCGTCAAGCTCTGCCATTCCAGTACGCGCCCCATCTATCGCGTGTTGTCGGCGGGCTTGAAGGCGGCGAAACCTTCGGGCGCGCGTGAACCGATCCAGCGATCGATGGAAGAGGCCATGTTGGAGGTCTTGCCGCCGCTGGAGCAGCGGACGGCGTACCTTCCGATTCTGGCCAACGTGGCGACCTTGTTGGGACTGTTGGGAACAATCATCGGCGTGATCCAGGCCTTTTCGGCCGTCTCCGCCGCGGATCCCTCGCAAAAAGCCGTCCTCTTGGCCCGCGGAATCTCGGTCGCACTTAACATGACCGCCTTCGGTTTGATGGTTGCCGTTCCATTGATCCTGTTTTATGCATTCCTACAATCCAGAACCACGAAGATTGTCGATTCGCTGGATCAATATTCGACGAAGCTGATCAACTTTTTTGCAAATCGTCAGACGGGGGTTACCCCGGAGAGGAGTCAAGGACATGCTGCCGCGGTCCCGAAGACGAGCTAGACGGATGGAGTCCACCGAGATCGATCTGACCCCGTACATGAATCTGTTGGTCGTGTTGGCGCCGTTTCTCCTCATCACGGCCGTATTTACCCGGTTGTCGGTTCTGGAGATCTATTTGCCGCCTCCGGCATCGGCCGAATTAATGAGCACGTTGCCGTCGCCCGAAGAACAGCTGGTTCTCACGATATCGATCACGGAGAAAGGCTTGGTGGTGGCCAACGGGAACAAGATCATCAGTTTGATTCAGCCGACCGTAACGGGGCACGACCTGCCGGCGCTCACGGCCGTGCTTGAGCAGATCAAGGCCCGGTTTCCGACGGTGGACAACGCGATTGTTCTCAGCAAACCGGATATTCCGTATAATGAACTGGTTCAGGTGATGGACGCGACGCGGGTCGCTTTTGTAGTCACCGAAGGGAAGAAGACCAGTTATTCGTTGTTCCCGAATATTTCTCTGGGAGAAATCCAATGAGAAGAAGCCCGATACGGCCCCGGTCTCGATTCTCGGAACGCCGGAAGGGATCCACGACGGTTTCTACGGTCTTAACCCTCACCTCGCTCGTGGACCTGTTTACGAACCTGGTCCTGTTCCTGCTCTATAATTTTTCGGGGGACGCCTCGGCCATTCCTTCCGCCGAACGGATGAAACTCCCCGAATCACTGGCCCAGTTAACGCCGCAGACAACCTTGACCGTCATGATCACCCAATCCGATATTCTTGTGGACGGAGTAAAGGTGGCCGAGATCCCTCAGGTCTTAAAGGAGAGCGATCTTTTGATTCCGGCCCTCAAAAAAGAAATGGACTATGCGGCCGAGAGGGGGAAATATTTTGCAAATCCCAGCGCCGGCAAGCCCTTTGAAGGTCGGGTCACGATACTGGGAGATAAAAATATTCCGTTTCGATTGCTGGAGAAGGTTATGTATACTTGCAGCCAGGCCGAGTTCGGGCAGATTGACCTCGCCGTGATTCAGAAAGAGTCCACCGGATGATTTCGATTTGGGGCGGCCAAGACGGCGACCAAGAGTTTAAACGTATCGCCTGGGTCTGCGTTTTTGTGTACGGTGCAGTGGCTCTGATCCTCAACCTTCTGACGGTCAAAATACCCGCGCGATCGGACTACACCCGGATCGATCCTCGCATCGCCAAATTAATCATCGAAGCTTCAAAACCCGTATCCCCTCCCGTCCCGAAGGTGAAGAAAGAAGAACCGAAAGTCGAGGACAAAGGCAAGACGGAGAAAAAAGCGGAGCCCAAATCCGAACGGCCCAAAGAGCCGGCTCCGGAAGTGGCCAAACAGGAGGGACCCACTCCCGAAGAAATACGGGCACAGCAAGAAGCCCTGCGTAAAAAAAACATGGAGGTGGCGATGAACAGCGGGCTGCTCAAGCTTCTCAAGCAGACCGCCGCCAAAGCGGACAGCATACCGGATCAAAAGCTGAAAAAAGTTTTCTCCGAGATCAAGGGTCTTAGCGAAGCGCCCAGGACAACATCCGGCGTGGCCCCTCAAACCCAGCCCACCGCCAGCCAAGGAATTGATGATATCGTGTCCAAGCTTGAAAAATCGATCAAGGCATCGGACGGGACTTCAGGAGATTCGACCTTGGGCGGCAGCGGCGGGATCGGTCAAATGATCGGAAGCGTTCAGCCGGACCTGGGATCATCGTCCCTTGCGGAACGGAAAACCACACGGGTGGACAGCCCATTTCAGATCAAAGGCTTTGAAGAGGGCAAGAGTCCGAGAGATTATGAGTCGATCGCGCAGGTGGTCGATTCGTACAAAGACGGGATCAGTTTTCTTTACAATAAGACCCTTCGTGAAAACCCGACGCTCCGGGGTACGGTGACGGTCGAATTTATCATCGCCGCCGCCGGCGAAGTGATCGACTGTCATGTGGTGTCCAGCTCGGTGAAGAATCCGCCGTTTGAAGAGGCGTTGATCAAACGAGTTCTGCAATGGAAGTTCCCGCCTGTTCCCTCGGGCGACGTCACGGTGACCTACCCGATCGTGTTTTCCGTTTCTGGATAATTTCGTCCGATCTTTTCTATCCCGGACGCATGGTTCTTCACTTGGGCCGTGAATGGCATCGCAAACAATCGGCGAACGGAAAGGCCACCACGCCGTGGCACCGGCCGCAGTATTCTCCCTTGATGATCCGATCCATGCTTACCGGGTTGGCTCCTTGTTTCATGATAAAAATGGAAGGATGGCAGTTATTGCAGTTGAGCCACATCGTGTGAGGCGTATGCGGGAAGACGACGTTGGGCACGGGATAGGCATCCCCGATGTTAAACACGATGTCCAGGTTTAAAATCGGACCGTCCGGGGGGCCGCTCGGATCAATCGAACTTCTGGGTTTGAGGATTCCTTCTTTGAGAGCGGCCACCCAATCGACATCCCCCGTCTGTCTTTTAGGAAGCGCACGGAAGGCAATCGGATGTCCTTGCGCATCCAGTCCGGATTTTTGCGCGATCTCGGATTGGGTCAGTTTGGGTTGCACGCAGCCGGTCAGAATGCACGGCATCAGAACCGCCGGTATCAGGAAACGTTTAACGGGACGCAAGATGCTTGACGATGATTTGAGCCAGTCCATTCGAATAGACCTCTTTCCATGCGAGATAAACCGCGGAGTCCGATGAAGCGAAAGATGGAACGGAGGATGGCGTCGAGGGAGTGGCGTTCAGCCGCTGGTCAACGGATTCCCACCGATCGCCGGTCCGGCGTTTGACATGGATCTGAGAAATCCCGGTTGCATCGTATTCCATCCAGGTCAGGTAAACCGTGGATCCGGATTGAATCAACGAGGGACTCATGGCATGACGGGCGGCGTCGATATTGAGATTTTTCCCGTCGACGATCCAGCTCCCATGATCCCAGCGTTTGACGTAGAGTTGAAATATCCCTTTTCCATCCTGTTCAATCCAAGCGACGTACGGAGAATCACCGAGAACGGCGATTGAGGGATTCAGGGCATGGCGTTGCGGATCCGTGTTGAGGCTTGGCCCAAGCCCGTCCCAGCTGGAGCCGTTCCATCGCTTGACATAAACCTGGTAAAAATTCCGATCCGACAATTCCGCCCACGTCAGATAGAGAAACGATCCGTGAGAAACCATGGCGGGTTTGATCGCGTCCCGCGCCGGCGAGATGTTCAAGCTGCCGTTTCCATCCAGATGCCAGCCGTCGGCCGAGCGTTGTTTGACGTAAAGCCGAAAAACCCGTTGGGGACTGTACTCGCACCACGCCAAGTATGGAATCGGTCCGTCGGCCGACAGCGTCGGATTGGCCGCGCCTTGAGTCGGGTCAACGTTAAAGCTGTCTCCCTCGACGATCCACTGACCTTCGGACCGGTGTTTGACATAGAGTTGCGGAACGTTCTTCGCGTTGAGTTCAACCCAAGCTAGGTAAGGGATCTTGCCGTCCGAGCCCATCGTCAGATCAAAGGCTCGATGATCTCCATCGATGTTCTGCGCACCTTCTTGATCGAGGGTCCACCCGAAACGGTTCCATCGGCCGACGAAGACTTGAGAAATGCCATGAATATCAAGCTCGTTCCATCCCAGCCATGGAACGGAATCGGCAAAAACCAGGGATGGATTTAAAGCGTGTTTTGTGGCATCCACGTATGTGAAAGTTGAAGCGTGGGCCTTCACAGGCAGGCCCAATGAAAGCCACTCCGGGCTTGCCGCGGCGGCGAAATGCAACGGAGTGAAGGCGTCGCCGATCGTCCAGGAGAAGACCATAACAAAAAGCAAGACGGGTCTCCGGATAGAGGTCCAGACGCTGTCGATCCAAATCAGTTTTACCATGAGAAAGCCACGGTCTCCGCTTGAAGGATCCCCATTGGGCATGAACAGCGCTGTGGGTCTATTTGGGTCTTGAATGGCAACGAAAGCAGTCCGAGATTGGAAAGGCGACAATACCATGACATCGACCGCAGTACTCCCCCTTCAGGATTTTTTCCATTGTGACAGGATTGGCTCCGGCACGCATCAAGAAAATACCGGGATGGCAGTTCCGACAGTCCAACCATAAGGTATGGGGGTAATGGGGATAGACGACATCGGGGAGACCGCTGACATTGACCTTGAAAATAATGTTGAAATCGAGCGCCTTCATCGTGACCGCATTCGGGTCCAACGAATCTCTCGGATGGATGACGCCTTGTTTAATGGCGGCGACCCAGTCGACATATCCCATCTTCGTTTTGGGCAGGTAATCGAAGGCGACGGGATGCTCTTCTTCTGCCGCGGCCGGTGGCGTTTGGGCGGGTTGGGTAGGCTGAACGGATTGTGTGGGTTGGGTTTCGATCGGGGCTGGCCCTACGACCGGTGATTGAGGGGGCGCGGCGGCCGGTTGATCCTTCGTCGTCTGGGCTTCGATCCCGTTTTGAGAGAAGAAATAAAGGATGACGAGCAAAAAACCCGCATAAACGGCCGCGGTCCGTCCACCCATGCTCACGCGCCTCATCGTATGAAGCCGTACCTATTTTTCGACCGTAATCTTTCCGGTCATTTGGTTGTGGATGAAACAGAAATAAGGATACTCACCGGGAACTTTAAACGTGTGAGAATAGACCGCGCCCGGTTCCATCACCGCGAAGATCTCCAGTTCGTCGCCCGGGCCGGATCCCGGAATACTGGCCAGATTGTGTTTGCGTTCATCGGTATTTGTCCACTTGACGGTGTCCCCCACCTTGATCGTGAGGTTTTGCGGATTGAGTTTGAAACTGTTTCGAATCACCGTGACTTCGTACACGGTCCCTTCCTCGCCTTTCGCGGGCGCGACCGAAAGAACCGCTAAAAAAACCAAGGTCGCAAGGAAACAGGAAAAGCCCTTTCTCATTGCCGAACTCCTTCTAAAACGAGATATTTTCAAAAGTATATCGAATGGATTTTATCTTGTCAATGCGTCGTCCCGCAGATATACGGCGGAGAACCTGTCGCGGCGGTGCGTCTGCGGTGACCGGCCATCATCCATGCGGCTAGGGGGGTTTTTAGGCGGTCTTGCCCGGATTCCGGACTTCAGCATCGGGATCATCGGGTGGAATACCGGGGTATATGGCCTCGCAGGCGGACGATCAATGGATAAGCGATGCGATGAAATGCATTTTGAGGAGGTATTTTGATCCGCCTGACAAGATAACTCCGAAGGTTTTTCCCGTTATGTTATAAGGTCGGCCGGTTGTAAATTTTCATGATCAGTGCGGCACGTCCTTCAGGTTTTTCGGGCTTGGTCTGGAAACCGTCACTTGGACCACCGCCGTTTTGTTTTTAACCGTCGCCACGATCGTGGCGGTTCCCGGAGCTTTGGCCCTAACCAGGCCGCTTTGATCCACCGACGCGATCGCAGGGCTCTTGGATTTCCAGAGGACCGGGGGACCCGTTATTGGGCGGTTCATTGGGTCGGTCGCGATCATCCTCAACTGCTGTGTGTTTCCCGTTGATAACGAAACAGCCGAAGGTTGAATTTCTAATTTGACCACGGGCAAGCTTTGAACGTCAATTTCGATGGAATCGGAAATCCCTTGACTGAGGGCCGTAACGCTTGCGGTTCCGGGCGCGATCGCTGTAACGGTTCCTCGTGAATTCACGGCGACGATGCTTGGGTTCTCCGAGATCCAAGTGATGGCGATACCGCTTCGTTCTTGATTGTTCTCATCCCGGGCCTGAATCGAAAGTGTCCGCGAATCGCCGACAAACAGAGCAGACCCGAGGGGTTTAATCTCCAATTTAGACAAAGTCTGTTTCGCGGCGGGAGATTCATTTTTGGTCAAGGGCTTCGGAACGGCGGCCGGCGGGGCTTGCGGTGTTTCGGATGTTTGAGATGTTTGCGACGGCTCAGACTTCGTACAACCGGATACTGCGATCAGACCCGCTAGAACAAGGGGGACGCATAACCCGCCTCGGCTTTGACGAAAACATGGATGGCCCTTCTTCATGGCGATATACCTTTTAAACCACGGCAGACGGGAGCGCTGGCCGACAGCGCCATGGGGATTGTATCGGGAAACCGTGTTCTTGTTGTGTTAAGGCGATGCCTGTCGAAATGGGTTCTCGCCGGCGCGGAACTTTTCCAACATCGGATCCACCGGGGGAGTGTCTTTGGGTTTGACATGACACCGTTGACAATCGCTCAGGGGAAAAGCGATCCGATTGTGGCAGCGGCCGCAGAATTCTCCCGACGCGATCTTGGGCATCGTCTGCATCCGGTTGGCCTCTTTCGCATTCATCGGAAAGATGGCCGGATGACAGTTGGTACAGGTCAGCCAGAGCGTATGGACAAAGTGCGGAAAGATGACATCGTCCACAAATTGACTTTTGGTAAAGATCGCGATATCCAGATCAAAGGGAGGCATGGGTCTTTCGTTGGGATCCAACGAATCGCGAGGTTTCACCTTGCCTTCCTTGATGGCCGTGGCCCAATCGATCAGCCCATACCGGTCCTTCGGAAGGTCCGAAAGTTCCAACGCCAAGGGATGCTCGGCCAATCCCGCTTTTTCGGCGTCCCCCGCGAAACTGGTCGGGTCACCCGTACCGGTGCATTCGCCGGTAATGCCGCTAATATAGATGGGATCGCAAGGAAGTTTTTTGGCCACCGGTGCGGGTGAAGTGGGTTTGTCCGTAGGTTCGGCGGCATTTGACCGGCTGATGCCTAGGCCTTGAGAATCCACAAGGATGTACAGGACTGCTGCGCCGAGCAGAACGAAGACAACAGGTTTCAGGAGACGTTGGAGCTTCATGAAAGCGACCCTCTCTTCTAGATGATGGTAAGGTTGGGCTGGCTGTCCTGACTATTTTATAAATCCTCTGGCCTTTGGAATCGTAATGTCGCTTTTTCCGGAATGACAGCGGTCACAGTAAATGGGCGGCCAAGCGATGCGACCGTTGTGGCACTTTCCGCAAAAATCGCCCTTGATGATCTTAATCATGTTGATATCGTTTGCGCCCTGACGCATTTCAAAGATGGCGGGGTGGCAGACTTTGCATTTAAACCGGATTCGATGAAACCAATGGGGAAAAACGACGGGCGGCATTCCCGCTTTTTCAGCATAATGATTTAGGGTGATGTCACCGTATTCGGCTCTAGAGGTTTTCGGAATATTGAAAGTGAGGATAAGTCCGACAACTAGAATCGGTAAAAGGAAACCACCGACCAACCATTGCTTTTTCATCTCCCACTCCCTTCTCCGAGGAAAAAGTTGCCTTGACCCGCTGTCAGAATCAGGTAGCGATCAATACCATATTTTATTTTCTTTGTCAACATCTTGCTTTTTTAAAAGATCAAACCCATTCGGAGAGGAAGTGGGTTGATCATGGTATTTTAATCGAACACGCGTTAACGCATCTTGGCCAAATCGAATACGAACTTTGCAACTTCTTTGTCGTCTTTGTCTTGAAGCACCAATGTAATTGTTGAGTTAGGATCGATTCCGTCGGCCGGAAAATAAAAATCGCTGTCCGTTACAAACGCCGGTTTTGTTTTTCCGTCCCCGTACGCTTCACCGGGAGGATTGTTCCAGAACGTAGCCGGAGAAGTCTTGTCACCCGCCCGAATGACGGCGGTGTAGTCTTTTGCGAATGTATCCGTATTTCCAAATGTTGTGACCCGGAACACCAACTTGCCGCTGCTCTTGGCCAGGGCGTCTTCGGTGTCAAAATTGTTTAATTCGGCCGATCTCAGGGCCGCTTGCTGTGCGGCAAAGGCGAGAGCCAGAAATTCAGTAATGATAAATGCAAAACCCTTATCGCCGTTATTGACGGACCATTCTTTGATGAAATCGGACACGTCCATCCGGGCGCCCATTTTCCCGTATTTAATGGCGGCTTCTCTCTGTTCCGGGGTCAGGTTCTGTATCATCGCGAACGAGTCGGTCGGGTTTACGAAGAACCCGGCCGTGTAAACAGCGACGAGCAGTGTCAAGATCAGTTTTTGCACGCCGTTCCTCCTCACGATGCTAAGCGAAAGCGTCGCTTTATTTTGTAAACAAAATCTTGTGGAATGGCCGCATCCTACTAAGGAGAGCGTGAGGATGTCAAGTGAAAATAATCGATGCTTTTCGGGATGAATCCGGCCGAAAGAAAGGCTAAGGAGACCGTGGCCCTTCGCTCAGGGTTTTCCAATCCCGGCCGTTGTAATGGAGAAAAAGACCGTCGTCCCCTATCGCAAAAACATCGGCCGGTCCGCCGCCCCAAATGCCGCGAACCGGTTCCGTCATCGGAACAGGTTGCCTTTGCCAAGAGCGGCCGTTGTAATGAAGAATCAGGCCGCTTTCTCCGGCGACAAAAACGTCCTGCCCGGAACTCCCCCAGACGGCCCGGAACACATCCGCCACGCCGTTCTCGATCGAGGTCCATGCTCGGCCGTCGAAATGCATGAGGGTGCCTTCATCGCCGACTAAAAAAATGTCGTCGGCCGAACTTCCCCAGATGCCGACATAGTGGGTTCTCGGGAGCGAGGTCACGCCTTGCCAGATTTTCCCGTCAAAATGGAGGACCGTTCCGCGGCCCCCGACCGCATAGATATTGTTTGGCGCGCTTCCCCAGACGCCGAACAAGAGGTTTTGGGTCCCGCTGTGAACCGAGCTCCACCGGGTTCCGTCATAATGGATGATCGTTCCCCGGTCGCCCACCGCATAAACGTCGTTCGGAGAGCTTTCCCAGATGCCGTTTAAATCGTTTGTGACCGTGCTGTCCATTTTCTCCCAGCGGTGACCGTCGTAATGAAGGATCAGGCCGTTATAACCGGCCGCATAAATGGACGTCGGCGATATACCCGTCACGGCCGAAAGCCAGATCCGGGTGCCGCTTTCCACCGGGACCAATGTTGTTCCGTCATAATGACCGACGGCTCCATACTCGCCGACCATGATGACATCGGTGGGGGAACTTCCCCAGATTCCGGTCCAGGTTGGGTTTTGAGAAGATGGAAATGGGGTCGCGGCCGTCGCGACAGCGAGCAGGTTCAGGACAAGCCCGGCCACCATCCGCGTCCGGCGGCGGCCAGGGCTGAATACAACGAAGGCCGAGGTCATCAAAGTTCCAGCGGGTAAAGTTTAAAGCGGGTACGGAGTCTCGTGAATGACATAGAGTTAAGCCGGAGCGTATCGAAAGGCCGGAGGCCTGTCAAGATCCCCGTCGATGTTCCTCATCCAAGGCGCCCGGTTTGGCTTGACACGGACCGGGGTCTGTTGTATAAATGCGCACATCATGCTCTCCCTCCATCCCCAAGGGTTTGCGACCCTGGCACTGGCGGCCGGGTTGCTGTTTCTCGGCGGGTCGGTCGCGACGGCGTCGGATCCTCTCCGCGCGGCGTTTAACCCGAAAGACCTTCCGCCGGATCTGCATGCGATCTCGGTCCAAAATATCCCGATCGTGTACAGTGATCAGGGAAAGGGCGAGCCTCTGATCATTCTGCCTTCATATCCTTTCAGCCCCAAGTTCTGGGCGGATTTGGCCGCCCGTCTCAGCAGCTCTGTGCGCGTGATCGTGGTGGAGCCCCCGGGGATCCGGACTCCGTCCTCCATGGGAGGGGACTTTTCATCGCAACATCTTCTCTACATCTATCGGGACCTCATCAAAGCCTTGAGTCTAGGCCGTGCGCACGTCATGGGTGAAGGGGAGGGCGGCGGGCTTGCAGTGGCCTTGGGGCACCATTTCCCGGAGATGATCGGGGCCGTGGTGAGCATCGATGGGTTTGAATCAGTGAACTGGTCCGAAGGATTTGGAGGAATGTTGGGTCTCTTCGAAAAGGCCGCGTCGGGAGGATTCGGCATGCTGCTTTCGACCGGGTCTTTGAAGTATCGTGAGCAAGCGCCGTCGCAAGGGGAAATGGAAAAATGGCTCGTCCCGGTTCAGGAAGAAGACCAGAAGAAGGCGGTTCATGACCGCTTTAAGGCGTTTGCCTCCGATGTCCAAGAAAGTTATATTTTGGCCATGCTCCCCAATTTCAACCGTCCTCTTCTGCTGCTCCGCGCGGAGAATGATCAGCTGCTCCCCGAAGGCGAAAAATATGCGCAGAGGACGCGAAGTCAGATCCGAAAAGTGCCTGTGGATTATCAGGTCATCCCCAAGGCAGGCCACTTCGCTTTTCTGGATCAGCCGGATAAGGTGGCCGAGCTGATACGGATCTTCCTCTCGAACCATGCCATGTCAAAGTAGGCGCCCCGCATCCATTAATCTCCGCGAGTCCGTTTGTTCCTGATCCGGCGGGCCCGTATTTCCAGCTCCGCGGCTTCGTCGTCTCGGTGCATTTGCCGGAGAAAGACGGCATAGTTCTCCAGGGTTGTAACGGAGTCGGGATCATCGGGACCCAGGCCCTTTTCCCAAGTGAAGAGCGACCGCCGGAAAAGGGTTTCGGCGTCGGTTGATCGGCCCTCGGTGCTATAGAGCGTCGCCAAATTATTGAGGCTCCTGGCCAGATCGGCGTAATCCGACCGGGGGCCTTCTTCCCAGATTGAAATGGCCCGGCGATAGAACGCTTCGGCTTCGGCGTAGCGCTTCTGTGCCTGATAGATCAAGGCCAGGTTACGAAGACTCTCCGCCACATCCGGATGATTCGGTCCAAGCGTCCTCTCACGTATGGTCAAGATGCGCGTTTGAAGTGTCGCGGCTTCCGCTTCCCGATTCTGGGTTCGATAGAGTTCCGCCAGGTTGTTGAGACTTTTGGCCAGATCCGGATGCATCGGTCCCACGGTCTCTTCCAAAATGGCGACTGATTTTTTAAAAAGCGCTTCCGCATCGGCCGGCCGATCCAATCGAGCATATTGAATCCCCAATTCACTGTAGGGCAGACCGGATAAAGGCGATGTCCCCACGGCCGCTTCCCAGAAGGTGATCGGGTTTCGCCAGACGGTGTTTCGTTCCCGGCTTGTCCAACTCCCCATGCCGATCAGGGCTGCGAATAGCAGTGCCGCCGCAACCGCCATTTGATGCCTGGCCGGTTCCGAATCGACCCGAAGCCATCGAAGCCCTTGGAAGATCAAGCACGTTCCTGCCGACACAAAACCCACAGAAGGGGCGTAGGCATAGCGTTCGGCCGCTACCACAGTCGCTAACGGTTCAAAGGCCACTACGGCGGCGGGCATTAAAAACACCAGCATCCAGCCCAGGCCGATGCCGATGATCCGATCTCGACGGATCATGGCGACAAGGAGTCCCATGGCCGCACCGGTCAAGGCGAGACTCGACACGATGAGGTACAGGAACGAGTTCGGCAGAGTCGCGATGAAGGGGGAAGGGGGATAAGGGAAGGCCATCAACTTCAGGTACAAGCCATAAGCGATCAAGATTTTATCAATCCAATCCCATCCGGAAGTGTTTACGGATGGGATTGGACCATACGGAGCGGTGATACTCGCCGCGCGCATCCAGAAGTAAAGGCCCAGGATGGCGAGGGGGATCAGCAGGCGAACGATCAGGGGTTTCCAGCGAACCGGTTCCATGGGATTGATCGCGAGGAATTCGTAGAGGGGAAAGAGGACGATCAAGCCGACGGCGATCTCC
>DATIYJ010000025.1 GCA_035517655.1 Nitrospiria bacterium
GTCCGCAGAAATTGGCGGAGCGGGTCATCGAGATTCTTCAACGTTCTTCATAGGGGGTATCGCCATGGCCAATCTTAATTCCTTTGATATCGTTTCCAAGACCGACATGCAGGAGGTCAAGAATGCGGTGGACCAGGCTTCCAAAGAGCTGTCCCAGCGCTTCGACTTTAAAGGAAGCAAAAGCCTCATCACGCTGGAGGGCACCGACCTGGTCGTCGTATCGGATGACGAATACAAGTTAAAGAGCGTTCTGGATATTCTCCAGTCCAAGCTGGTCAAGCGCGGTGTTTCTCTCAAGGCCCTGAGCTACGGGCCGGTCGACGCAGCGCTTGGCGGCACCGTCCGGCAGAAAATCGCGTTGCAGCAGGGGATCAATTCCGATAAAGCCAAAGAGATCGCCAAGGCGATCCGGGACGCGAAGTTCAAGGCCCAGACCCAGATCCAGGGAGACCAGGTCCGCGTATTGAGCAAGGACAAAGACGAACTCCAAACCATCATCGCCTTTTTGAAAGGTCAGGACTTCGGCCTGCCGTTGCAGTTCACCAATTACCGGTAGGGGCGCTTTGCGAGCCGCCCCTACCCGGCCCTCGCCAGTTTCTCAAACCCATCCTTGACGACGATCATCGCCTTGCAATCGTCTTCGTTATATTTCAGAACCTTTTCCAGGGCATGACCGGTCCCGCCCTCGACCGCCTGTTTGTACCAGATCATCGCGCTCTTCATCGCGTCCACCTCCGAAGCGTCTTGAGACCAATGAAAACCAAAATACGGCGCGACCACCTTGATGCTGTAACCGGGCGTGGGCAGGATATAGGACGCCTGAGCCGCTTTGCAGAGGTCTTCGAGATGAGGCTGAACCCGCGCGTTGAAGTCGTCGAGAAAACCGTGCCGTTCGCTCGCCTTCCGGAGTTGGGTCTTTTCATAATGGTCCCAGTGGTACAGACGGTAACGGCGGGTTTCTTTCCGCAGATATTCAAAAAATTCGGCGAGAATCTTTTTTTCGTCTTCCGGTTTCTTGGCCAGATAGGCGAGGTACGGCGCCTCCCGGCCGCCGGCCCGCGCCGTCAGGCCGATCAGGTAGATGCAGTTCCAGGCCGGATCGTCTTGAAACAGCTCTCCCGTGCCTTCAAGATCCAAAAACAGCTCAACCTCGGGAGGATCGTCCAGCGGTTCGTAGGGGCCGACCCGAATCACCCGTTTCGAAAGCTGGGACTTGGCCGAGTTCAGAATTTGCGGAATCTTCTTCGGGCCCAAACCCTTGATCGTTTTTAATGCGTTGGGATTCAGTTGCACGAGATCCCCGAGCGTGTGGACGCCCATCCGGTGAAACTTCTCGGCATGAACCGCTCCGACGTTCCAGGTCAACGTCACGTCTTGAAGATCGTGCGCCGCCTTGTTCTGCAGCCTCCTCCAGCGGGACGTCCGATTGTAAACCGGATAGGGCGGTCGCTCAGCGGCAACGATCTCCCGCGCGCGCCGAACGGCTTCCACGACCCGCGGTTCATCGTAGGGAATCGCGAACTCTTCATTCAACCGGGAGACCACCCGACTCTCATTTTCGATCCCGTAGCCCCTCCGGAGAAGGTACGCATAAACCAACGCCTGAATTTCATGCGTCTCATCCGGTGTTCCGGCCAGTTTATATTCCTCAAGGATAGAACGGCCCTTTTCGACCTGAATAACATCGGGGCGGGCGCGGAGCCCCAAAGCGCCGGATTCAATCGCCCCGCCGTAGATCACGACATGGCCGTATTTCAACAGTTGACCCGTCTGCATCGCGGCGGCGCCGAAGGGCCGGTCGGTCAAATCAACGACCGGCCCATGTCGTTTTTTCAAAAGCTCCTTCTCGATCCGCAATCCCTGTTCTTTAAGAAAGAGGGCATACTCGTCCTCCGGGTCTTTGAGTCTCGGATCGCCGTGATGGTCATGCCACAAACCGAAAGGGTCCGAAAGGGCGAGCGCGACATCCGACGCGGAAAGCACAAAAGGATCGGCCACGAAATCACCTCTTTTAAAATGTCAGCGAATTTTACAGGTTTGATCGAACAGGGTCAACAGGCGCGGCGAATGCAGGGCCGATTCAGAAGAACAGGTCGGCGGTTCTGTGGTTAGTGGGAATTGTGGCCGATCAGAGATACAACCCAGAAGAAAAACACGAAAAGCAGGAAGGCAAGCGCCATGAAGATAAAACGGCCGATTTCGATTGCGCGGGGAAGGACGGCCGCTTTGACTCGGGTTCGAAACCGTTTCATCAGTCTACCTCACTAAACGGGCCGACTAGACCTGGGCCGCGATGGGGAACTCGGCCGGCGGCTGTATCCCGACTTCGGAGGAGCGGTCCGTGACCAGGGTCCAGGAATCGGTCGACGACAGAATCTCGGAGACCAATTTCGTGTTCAGCTGATGACCCGAACAGTAAGCGTCCACCTCTCCCAAAATAGGCGTGCCCAGCAACGATAGATCGCCGAGAATGTCAAGGATCTTGTGGCGGACGAACTCATCGGCGTAGCGAAGCCCTTCTTTGTTTAAGACGCCGGCCGGTCCGACCACGACGGCGTTCTCGAGCGACCCGCCCCGGGCCAAGCCATGGTTGCGAAGCGCCTCCACTTCCTCCAGAAAACCGAAGGTCCGGGCGGGGGCGATCCACTCCACAAAATCCTCGGATATCGGTTCAAAAGAACAACTCTGATGAGCCAGGAGAGGATGGTCGAACCGAATCGTGCAGTTGACGCGAAACTTCCACGAAGGCCGGACCCGGATCCATTTTCCGCCGTCACGCACCTCGACCGGACGGGTCACCTTCAAAACCGGCTGCTGAACACCCTGTTCCTGAATGCCCGCCTTGAGTATGAGGTCGACGAAGGGTTTGGCGCTGCCGTCCATGATCGGCAGTTCAGCGGAGTCCAATTCAATGATGAGATTGGTAATCTGAAGTCCCGAGAGCGCGGCCAGCAGGTGTTCGACCGTCTGGACTTTGGTGCCGTTCTCGCCGATCGTGGTACAGAGCAGCGTTCCGACGACCTTGGTCCCGTCGACTTTGACCGAGACGGGTCCTTTATTTGTGTTTCTCGTAAAAACGATCCCGGTGTTCACCGGAGCCGGCGCCAGCTTCATATTCACCGAACCCCCGGAATGAAGTCCGACGCCGGAGCAATGAATAATCTTTCGGATTGTTTTCTGAATGTACATCGACAACTCCAAATGCCGCCACGATTATGTGCAAGAGATATACCATCAATCAGTCCCATCGGAACATTAATTCAACTCGAATGTAAGTCATTATATTGCTTAAATAATATTTTTAAGCGCGCAACGCTATTTCCTTGTTCGAGCGAATTATCGATGCTTTTTGTTGTATAAAGACAACAAGACCGAATAGGCGTGTTGTGTTTTAGTAACAGCAAGAAGCCAACGAGAGCTTCGGTAATCTTAAGCCGTCGGGGGGAAGCGAGTGATCGTCACAGGCACATAGTCAAGCCGGGGACCCGAATCCGTGCGGTACGCCAGAGTATGCTTCAGCCAAGCGGCATCGTTCCGGCCCGGGAATTCCTTCCGGAAGTGGGAGCCCCGGCTTTCCTCCCGTGCGATCGCGCTCACGACGATCGTTTCGGCCAGATCGATCAGCGAGCCGAGTTCCAACGCGTTGGTCAGTTCCGTGTTGAAAATCCTTCCGCGGTCCTCCAGGTGGATGTTTTCACTCCGCTGCCGGAGCTCACGGATTTTCAGGAGGGCCTTTTCCATCCGCTCCCGGCTGCGAAAAATCCCCAAATGCTCCGTCATCGCGGCGCCCAGTTCTTCGCGCAGCGGTCCGATGCGCTCTCCGTCCTTCCGCTTTAGAAGCTGTTCGATTTTTTTTCGTTCCGTCTGAAGGGGCGCTTCGGAAAATCGGACCGTTGCGACCGCACGGGCGTATTCGGACGCACGCTGTCCGGCTCTCCGTCCGAAGACGATCGTTTCCAATAACGAATTTCCACCCAGCCGGTTGGCCCCGTGGATGCTGACGCAGGCGCATTCTCCGGCCGCGTAGAACCCGGCGACTTCGGTCTCGCACCAGGCGTTGGTCCGGATTCCCCCCATCGAATAATGGGCCCCCGGTCTCACGGGGACCGGGGACTCGATCGGATCCACGCCCACAAAACTGATCGCCAGCTCCCGGATTTGCGGCAGGCGTTCCAGGATTTTTTTCTTTCCGAGATGACGGAGGTCCAGGAGGACGCACCCGTTCACCCCGCGTCCTTCCTCGACTTCCTGCTGCTCGCAGCGGCTGACGAAATCCCGCGTGGCCAGTTCCATCTTTTGCGGATCGTAGCGGGACATAAACCGCTCGCCCAGCGTATTGAGAAGATATCCCCCTTCTCCGCGGGCGCCCTCCGTGATCAGGATTCCGGTCTCCCGCAAGGTGGTCGGATGGAACTGGACGAATTCCATGTCCATGAGGGGCGCGCCGGCGCGGTAGGCCATGCTCATCCCGTCTCCGGTATTGATCACGGCGTTGGTGCTGGTGGAATAGACCCGGCCGTAGCCGCCGGTGGCGAAGATGACGGCCTTCGCCCCGATGGCCTGCAGCTCGCCGTGCAGCACGTCGATCGCGATCACCCCCCGGCAGACCCCGTCCTCCACAATCAGCGACAGGACATACCACTCTTCGTAAACGAACACGCCCTTCTTCAACAACTGCTCGTACATCACGTGCAGCAGCGAATGACCGGTGCGGTCGGCCGCGTAACAGGTGCGGGGATACCCCGCCCCGCCGAAGGGGCGCTGCGCGATCTCCCCCTGTTCATTCCGACTGAAGATCGCGCCCAACCGCTCCAGCTCCAGGATGTCCGCCGGTCCTTCCTGACACATCACCTCGATGGCGTCCTGATCCCCTAGAAAACCGCTTCCCTTCGCGGTATCGAAGGCGTGCGCTTCCCAGGAATCGTTCGGGCTCAGGGCCGCGTTGATCCCGCCCTGGGCCGCGACGGAATGGCTCCGGACCGGATGGACCTTGGAGACGATCGCGACGTCCAAGCCGGGCGCCGCGGCCACGGCCGCGCGCATCCCGGCCAGTCCGGCGCCGACGATGAGGATGTCGTGCGTGCGCATCCGGTCATCCCTCCAACACTTTTACAAGGACCTGCCGGCTTCGGGGCCCGTCGAATTCGCAGAGGAAGATCGCCTGCCAGGTTCCAAGGGCGATGCGGCCGTCGCGGACGATGAACTGTTTCTCGGATCCGATCAGGCTGGCCTTGATGTGGGCGTGGGAATTTCCATCGGGGTGGCGGTAGGCCCCCTTTTCGGGGACGAGCCGGTCGAGGACCCGAAGGAGGTCCGAATGGAATCCCGGCTCGGCTTCGTTGATCAGCAGTCCGACCGTGGTGTGCGGCACATAAACGACGCAAATCCCGTCTTTCACGCCGCATCGGTCGACGGCCGCCTGGATCTCGGCCGTCACGTCGATGATCTCGGCGCTTTCACGGGTTTTGACAACCCGTTGCTCGATCATGCCGGTCCCCAGCGAAGATTGAGTTCCTTCACCGCCCGGATTTCATCCAAGCGGGTGACCGTCCGGCTGTACGGCGCTTTCTTCACCAGCTCCGGATCCTCCTCGATTTCCTTGGCGATGCGCAACATGGCTTCGCAGAACCGGTCGAGGTTTTCCTTGGGCTCGGTTTCGGTCGGTTCGATCATCAAGGCCTCGTCCACGATCATCGGAAAGTTGACGGTCGGCGGGTAGATGCCGTAGTCGATCAGCCGTTTGGCGATGTCCCAGGCATGGACGTCCCGGTTGCGAAACTTCTTGGCCGAGGCCACGAACTCATGCATGCAGAATCGGTTGTACGGAACCGGATAGACCTGCTCCAGACGTTTGCGGATGTAATTGGCGTTCAAGATCGCATTGGTGCTGACTTTTCGAAACCCGATCGCGCCCATCCGCCGGATGTAGGTGTACGCCCGGACCAGGTTTCCGAAATTGCCGTAGAAGGTCTGAACTTTTCCGATGGACCGGGGCCGCCGGCTGTCCAGCACGTATCCTTTTTCGGTTTTCTCCACGACCGGCACGGGAAGAAACGGGGACAGAAACGATTTGACGCCCAGCGCGCCGGCGCCCGGACCGCCTCCGCCGTGAGGCGTCGTGAAAGTTTTGTGAAGGTTGGAATGGACGACATCAAACCCCATGTCGCCGGGCCGGCAGAGTCCGAGCAGCGCATTCAGATTGGCGCCGTCCAGGTACAGCAAGGCCCCGACGCTGTGCAGCAGCTCGGCGATCTTGAGAATATCCCGCTCGAACAACCCGAGGGTGTTCGGGTTGGTCAACATCAGCGCCGCGGTCTCCGGGTCCACCAGCCGTTTGAGATCGTCCAGGTCCACGAGACCGTCCGCGTTGGAATGAACCACCTGAACCTGATAGCCCGCGAGGGTCGCGGTGGCCGGATTCGTTCCATGGGCCGCATCCGGCACGATCACTTTCCGCCGAGGATCGCCGTTCGACCGATGGTAGGCCCGGATCATCAAGATCCCGACCAGCTCCCCCTGCGCGCCCGCCGCCGGTTGAAGCGTGACGCGATCCATCCCGGTGATTTCGCGCAGGGCCGCCTCCAGTTGATACAGCAGCTGCAGCGCGCCCTGGGTCTGTCCGGCCGGCTGCATCGGATGCAGGGCGGAAAAACCGGCGTACCGGGCGACGTCTTCATTCACCTTGGGATTGTATTTCATCGTGCAGGATCCCAACGGATAGAACCCCTGGTCGATGCCGTAATTGTCGCGGGAAAGATTGGTGAAGTGTCGCACGACATCCACCTCGCTCAGCTCGGGCAGGAGGGGGGGGTCTTTTCGAAGATACTCCGCCGGCAGCAACTCGGCGATCGGCACCTCCGGCACGTCCAGGTCCGGAAGCGAGTATCCCTTCCGTCCGGGCACGCTCTTTTCAAAAATCAACGGTTCACCCATTACGCTTCTCCTCGGACATGAAAATACGCCAACATCAGCGCGCAGATCGTCTTGGCGTCCTCGATTTCTCCTCGACGGATCATCGCGACGGCTTCCTCCAGCGGACGATTCACCACCTCGATCACCTCGTCGTGCTCGAGCGCTTGGCCCACCGGCGTCAGGTGCCGGGCCAGGAAAAAGTGGATCCTTTCGTCCGTAAATCCCGGCGTGGTCCAGACGGCGCCCAAGCGCACCCATTGCGACGCCTCTTGGCCGACCTCCTCGGCCAGTTCCCGGCGGGCGCAATCGAGCGGGGCTTCGCCCGGATCCAGCCGGCCGGCCGGAATCTCATGGATCATCCCGCCGGCGGCATGCCGATACTGGCGTATCATCACGACCTGTCCGTCTTCCCGCAGCGGCACGATGGCCGATGCGCCGGGGTGGCGGAGGATCTCGAGTTGCACCGTTCGTCCGTTCGGCAGACGCGCCTCCTCCAGATTGAATTCCACCACGCGTCCTTTGTAGATCGTGGTCAAGCGATCATCCCCTTCAGGACCGTAACCATCTGATCCATCTCCTCCTTGGTCCGCTTCTCCGTCACACACAGGAGCCAGTGGTTTTTCAGCTTGCGGTTCAACTCGCCCAGATCCAGCCCTCCGATGATCTTGTGTCGAAACAAGCGCTTATTCAACCGGGCCAGCGGCACGGGTGTTTTCACGACAAATTCCTTGAAGAAGGGCCGTGGAAACGCCATCTCAAAGCCCTTGATTTCGCAAACACGGTGCTTCAAGTAATGGGCCTTCTGAAGACAGAGCCGGCCGATTTCCCGCAGCCCTTGCCGGCCCATGACCGAAAGATAGATGGTCGCGGACAACGCGGACAGGGCTTCATTGGTGCAGATATTGGAGGTCGCCCGTTCGCGTTTGATATGCTGCTCACGGGTCTGCAGCGTGAGGCAATAGCCCCGTCGTCCCTTGGTGTCCACCGTCGCACCCACCACGCGCCCCGGCATCTGGCGGACATAGTCCCTTCTTGTTGCGAAGAAGCCGAGGTAGGGCCCGCCGAAGTTAAGACCGCAACCCATTCCCTGGCCCTCTCCGACAACGATATCGGCGCCGGACTCGCCGGGCGATTTCAACAGACCGAGGCTGATCGGATCGGCCGACACGCCCAACAACACCCCGTGCCTATGGGCTTCCTGCGCCAGGCCTTCCACCGGTTCAAGACAACCTAAAACATTGGGCGTTTGCAACAGAACACAGGCGACGTCCTCCGCCAGCAGCTTTCCGACCGCGGCCAGATCGGTCGCCCCGTTCTCGTACGGAAGTTCGATGATCCTTGTTTTTGTGCCCGAGAGATACGTCTTCAGCGCGGCCCGATGGAAGGGGTGAACGGTGGCGGAGACGAGGATTTTATTCCGCCGGGTGACCCGCAGCGCCATCATGGCGGCTTCCGCCAGCGCGGACCCGCCGTCGTAGAGCGAGGCGTTCGCCACGTCCATGCCGGTCAACTCGCAGATCATGGTCTGAAACTCGTAGATCGTCTGGAGCAGCCCCTGGCTCATCTCGGCCTGATACGGCGTATACGCGGTATAAAACTCGGATCGAAAAGCCAGATGGTTGACGACCGACGGGATATAATGATCATACGCTCCGGCGCCCAGGAACGAGACGTGATGGAGAAGGTCGGCGTTTTTTTCGCTCAAGCGCAGCATCTCGGTCTTGAGCTCCGGCTCGGACAACGGCGGGGGGAGCTGAAGCCCCCGGGTCAAGCGGATCTCGGAGGGGATGTCGCCCAATAGATCCTCGATGGTCTCGACCCCGATCGCGGTGAGCATCTGGTGTTGTTCTTCCTTGGTATTCGGAATGTATTCCATGAAAAATTTCCCTCCGATTTCCGTGGGGGCGATTCGTGAGCCGTCCCCACGTTTCTTTTTTATAAGACGGACGTTCCGCGCTTTTTGTAAAAGGGTCTTTCGACCACGCGGGCGGGAACGACGTTGCCGCGGATATCGATCCGGATTTCACCGGCCGGCACGGCCAAGGGGGCTTGGACGTATCCCATGCCGATTCCCCTATTCAAGGAGGGCGAGTGGTTGCCGCTGGTCACGACGCCGACCTCCCGGCCGTCGGACAAGATCGTATGGCCGTGCCGAGGCACGCCGCGCTGCAGCAATTCAAAACCGACCAGCCTTCGGGATACCCCGTCCTTTTTCTGGCGCACCATCGTGGCGCGGCCGATAAAATCGTCCTTGGCGAAATCCACCGCGAACTCCAAGGAGGCCTCGATCGGCGTCGTCGTTTCGTCCATGTCGTTGCCGTACAACGGATAGCCCATCTCAAGCCGGAGGGTGTCCCGGCACCCCAGGCCGCAGGGCTTCAGTCCGTACCGCGCGCCTTCCCGGAGCAACGCCTCCCAGACCTCCCGCGCGCCGTCGACCGGAAGGTACAGCTCGTATCCCAACTCGCCGGTGTACCCGCTGCGCGACAAGCGCATCGGAACGCCGGCCACCTTGGTCTCGAGACAGTGACGGAGCTTGAGCCGATCCAGGTCGGCCGCCGTCAGCGGTCTCATCAGGTCCCGCGATCGCGGTCCCTGCACCGCGACCTGGGCCGACTCGGCGCTCCGGTCCGTCACGTCCACGCCCGAAAAATCCGCGGCCTGCCGGCCCATCCATCGATTGATCTTTTCGGCGTTCGAGGCGTTCGCGCAGACGAAGTACCGCCGCTCGTCGAAACGATAGATCATGATATCGTCCAGAATGCCGCCCTGCTCGTTGCAGGCCAGGGCATACTGCATCGCGCCGACGGCCAGTTTCTTGACCGGGCTGGTCGCCACGCGGTCCAGCAGCGCCGCGGCGTCGGGGCCCGTCACTTCGATCCGACCCATGTGGCTCACATCGAACAGGCCCGCGGCCGACCGCGTCGCGCGGTGCTCCTCCAGCACGCCGGTGTAGGACAGCGGCATCTCCCATCCCGCGAAGGGAATGATCTTGGCCCCGAGCTTTTTGTGCTCCTCGTATAACGGGGTGCGCTTCATCTTTCTCCCAAGTACGCCTCCCGCACGCGCGGATTTTCCAGCAGCGAGCGGGCCTCGTCGGCCATGACGATCCGGCCGGTTTCCATCACATAGCCCCGGTGGGCCAGACTCAAGGCCGCGCGCGCGTTCTGTTCCACCAGAAGGATCGTCTTTCCCTGCCGATTGATTCCCCGGATGATGTCAAAGATGCGGCTCACCACGATCGGGGCCAACCCCAAGGAAGGTTCGTCCAATAAAAGCAGCCGCGGCCGGGCCATCAGGGCCCGCCCGATCGCCAGCATCTGCTGCTCGCCGCCGCTCAAGGTTCCGCCCAACTGGCTCCGTCGCTCCTTGAGGATTGCAAACTGCTCGAAGACCCCGGCCAGATCGTCCTCCCGCTCTCGACGATCCCGCCGGAGAAAAGCGCCCATTTCAAGATTTTCCAGAACGGTCAGTCGGGGAAAGATTCTCCGTCCCTCCGGAACCTGGGAAATCCCGCGGCCGACGATTTCATGCGCGGGAAGCCCGGCGATATTGCGGTCAAGAAACTCGATCCGACCGCGGTGAGGCGTCAGGGCCCCGGAAATCGTCATCAGGGTGGTGGACTTGCCGGCCCCGTTCGCGCCGATCAGGGCCACGATCTCGCCTTCCTTCACTTCCAGTGAAATCCCCTGGATCGCCTCAATGGGGCCGTAACGGGTGTGGACATCCTCCAGTTTCAACACGGAGGCGGTCACATGGTCCCCAAATAGGCCTCAATCACTTTCGGGTTTCGCTGGATTTCGTCCGGAGACCCTTCCGCAATCTTTTCGCCGTGGTCCAGCACAACGACCCGGTCCGAAATTCCCATCACCACTTTCATGTCGTGCTCGATCATCAGAATCGTGATCCCCTGCTCGCGAATCCGGCGGATCAACTGCGCCAGATCCCCGGTTTCACGGGGGTTCATCCCGGCCGCGGGCTCGTCCAGAAGAAGCAAGACCGGCTCGCTGGCCAGCGCCCGGGCGATTTCGAGCCGCCGCTGCTCGCCGTAAGACAGATTTCGCGCCCACGCATCCGCTCGTGCCGCCAGGCCAACGAATTCTAACAGTCTCAAGGCCCCGGATGCAAGCGCTCTTTCCTCGTCGAGAACCCATCGCCTTCGCAGCAAGGCGCCGATCACGCCGGCGCGGCTTCGGGTATGGGCGCCGACCATGACATTTTCAAGCGCCGTCATCTCGGCGAACAGGCGAATGCTCTGAAATGTCCGGGCCATTCCATGGCGCGTGATCTGATGCGGAGCCCGTCCGGCCACGGAGCGACCTTTAAACGTAACCGTTCCCCGGGTGGGCGCATAGACCCCCGTCACGCAGTTGAAGAAGGTCGTCTTGCCGGCCCCGTTCGGACCGATCAGGGCCACGATCCGGCCTTCTTCCACGGCGACTTCAACGCGCTCGAGCGCGGTCAATCCCCCGAATACCTTGCTCAGGTTCCGCGTCTCAAGCAGCGGCATCGTCGACTCCGAGAAAACGCCCCTCTTGAAGTTTCCGCTGATCTGCGCTATGGTGAGGCAGCGACATGGTTATGTCATCGCATAAAAAAGCGTTGATCGTTCTGTTATCGGCGTCCCTTTTTCTTGCCGGATGCTTTAGTTGGATGATCACCCGGCCGACGGTGTCGATCCAGGAAGTTCATGTCACCGGCCTGAGCCTGACCGGCGCCACCCTGACCGTTCTGGTCGAACTTGAAAATCCGAACGGGTTCGGCGTCACGGTAACAACCTTCACCTACTCGGTCGCTCTGAACGACCGGCCGTTCGCACAAGGGGCGGCGGCCGGACCCATCTCAATCAAGCGACGGAGCATCACCCCCGTTTCAGTGCCTCTTCAGACCACCTTTAAAGACCTCGAAAAGGGCCTCAAATCACTGACCGGCTCCGATACCGTGGAGTACCGTATTGAGGGATCGCTTGCGGTGCAATCCTTTCTGGGCCGACTGGAATTTCCCTACCGCCGCACGGGAACGATCGACCTCAGGCACCCCCGTTCCTTGAACTCTTCGAAGGGGGACGCTTCGTAACGGCTCCGTCGCTCCCTCTAGACCCGGGGACGCCGGCCGTCGGGGCCGAGGCGAAGCCGCCGAGGCTCCTCCTCCGATCGAAGTTCGACTTTCCGGCGGGGATTGCCGATCAATCCCTGCGGACGGAACACCATCATCAGGACCAGTCCCGCGCCGAAAATCAGCATGCGGTAGCTCGCGAACTCGCGAAGGACTTCCGGCAGGATAACCACGATCAAGGCCCCGAGGATCACGCCGGGGACGCTTCCCATCCCGCCCAGCACGACCATCGACAGGACGATGACCGACTCGAAGAACGTGAAACTCTCCGGCGATACGAACGCGAATTTAGCGGCAAAAAAGACCCCGGCGACGCCGGCCCAGGCCGCCCCCAGCGCGAAGGCCAGGATTTTCAACCGGGTCGTATCCACGCCCATCGCCTGGGCGGCCACCTCGTCCTCCCGGATGGCGATCCACGCCCGACCGATCCGGGACCGGTTGAGCCGATCAACCGCCGCAATCGTCAGCAACACAATGGCCAGGATCAGGTAAT
Source organism: Nitrospiria bacterium (assembly GCA_035517655.1). Taxonomy (NCBI): domain Bacteria; kingdom Pseudomonadati; phylum Nitrospirota; class Nitrospiria; species Nitrospiria bacterium. Next base: position 12,521 of record DATIYJ010000025.1, read on the forward strand.
AGAAATGGACCGGCCGGCTGAAAACAAACCACCCGAGAGCCGGGCGCCCCACGTTGAGAATACCGTTGGGGCCGTTCGTCACGCGGTCCCAGTTGTTTAAAACGAGATGAACGATCTGGACGAAACCCAAGGTCACGATCGCGAGGTAATCTCCGCGCAGCCGCAGCGTGACGACGCCCAGCACGACGCCGAACACCGCCGAGGCCAACCCGCCGAGGGGAAGCGCGAACCAGAAGGAAATTCCCAGCCGGGTCGACAACAACGCATAGCTGTAGGCGCCGATGGCATAAAAGGCGATGTAGCCCAGGTCCAGCAGGCCGGCCATGCCCACGACGATGTTCAACCCCAGCGCCAGAACGACATAGATTCCGGCCGACGTCAGGACATCGATAAAATAGTTATCCAGTCCCATCGGCAGGATCAGAACGGCGCCGACGGTTAAACCGATCAAGAGCCGCTGTCGCCGTTCCGACAGCTTCCACCGGCCCAACGATTGAAGCAAGCGGCCGGTTTCTCCCAGCAGCGTCCCGATCTGGGGCCAACGCTCGACCGATCTTGAAACCCGGACGGCCGTCTGCCAGAACAGCCCGCCCAAAAATATGCCCCCGGCCAGGACCAGGGCCCGCCCGACCCCGACAAACGGCAAAACCAGAAGTCCGATCCAGATCGCAATCCCGACCCATGACAAAGTTTTCAACCGCAACGCCCTCAACATCGCCCGATCGGCCGACCGATCACACCTTCTCCGAACTCTTTTCCCCCAGTAACCCGCTGGGCCGGAGGATGAGCACGCCCATCAGGATCAGGAAGGCGAAGACATCTTTATATTCGCTCGAGATGTAGCTGGCTCCGAGGCTCTCCACAAGGCCCAATATGAATCCGCCCAACATCGCCCCCGGAATGTTTCCGATTCCGCCCAGGACGGCGGCCGTAAAGGCCTTGATGCCCGCCGCGTACCCGATGAAAAAATTCACCAGCCCGTAATACATCGCCACCATCATGCCGGCGGCCGCGGCCAAAATCGATCCGATCACGAACGTGACGGCGATCACCCGGTCGATATCGATGCCGACCAGTCCGGCCATTCGTTTATCCTGGGCCGTGGCGCGCATCGCTTTTCCCAACCGGGTCTTTTTGATGTAAAGGTGAAGCCCGACCATCAGAACGACGGAGGTCACGATGATAAAAATCTGAAGAGGGCTGATCGGAGCACCCAGAAGGGTGATCGGTTCCGGACTGAGGATGTGCGGAAAAACCTTGTCCGCCGATCCTTGGGCGAGCATGACATAATTTTGTAGAAAGATGGACATCCCGATGGCCGAGATCAGAGGAGAAAGACGGTGGGCATGACGAAGCGGGCGATAGGCCACCCGCTCGAGCGTCAGACCGTACGCGGCGCAGTAGAGCGCGGAGGCGACAAACGCAAGAACCAGGGAAAGCACGAGATGCGCTTGAGTGAAACCGACCGCAGTCAAGAAGGTCAGAAAGATGATGCCCAGATAGGCGCCGATCATGTAGATCTCGCCGTGCGCGAAATTGATCAGCTCCAGAATGCCGTAGACCATGGTGTAACCCAGCGCGATCAGGGCGTAGACCGCACCCAAAGCCAGGCCGTTGATGATTTGCTGGAAGAGCATGTACTTCTATTCCCTCGCAAAATTTGGGGTATATCTAACATGACGGGGTGCGGATGTCAATCCGTCGACAATTCCGATGTACGGTTCTGTCCACCGTCGTACATTTCCGTCCCGCGAACTATTTTTTCCTCCGTCATGAAATAAGCCGTTTATCAATCCATTACACTTCTCGCGGGCGCTTGACACCCCCGGGTCTTCTGTTATCTTGAGAGAGCTATCCGACGCTTTATTCTTTTACTCAACATATCGTCAAAGGAGGGATCCCGATGTTTGATCAGCTCCCTGAACATTGGAAGGAAATGATCGAAGCTCTGGCGACGCCGATCGCTTGGATACCGGCCATGCAGCAGGCCCTCTTGGATTTCTTCCTGGACTCCTCGTCCGTTTGGATCGCGGCCGGAAAGTATATTCTCATGGTCTTTCCGGCGCTGCTCATGGTGAGCGCCGTCTGGTGCACGCAGCTTTCGATTTACACGCTCCCGTTCCGTTCGGGACGCGTCAAGTTCATTACGATGATTCTCCTCGCATGGTGGGACGCGGCCCGGGCGGTCTGGCTGTATTGGGTGGGGTTGTTCCGCGTCGTCACGGTCGCGATCGGCTGGCTCTTCACGCTGGTGCGCCTCGCGGTTCGCTTGATCACCGACGCCTTCAAACAGATCCTGTTCCTCCCGTTCGCGATGACCGGGAAGATGACGAAAAGCTACTTTCAACCCGGCGTGCCGTGGATCGCCTTCCTGATGCTGATCGGCTGGTGCTTGCTGGAAGCGTTGATCTTCACCTACACACTGTATCCGACCGTCTCGGAGGTCTTGGCTGATCTGGCGGGAAGCGACGCGCCCGCGTTCACCGGGCCCGTCCTGTTCCTGTTCCTGTTCCTGCTGATCATGGGCAGCTTCGCCTGTCTTCAGGTCCTGTTCGACATCTTCAAAAGGAAGGAGTACAAATTCCTGGTTCAGATGATCGTGGTCGAGCTCTTCGTGATGTTTTTTGAAGTCATGTTCCTCTATCGCGAACTGGTGGATGCGATCACGCCCTGGATCGCCCAACAGACCGGCGAGGAATTCCGCATGGGAATCGTTTCGACCCTCGCCCTCGCCGCCTTCGGATGGGTCGGCGTCCGCGGAATGACCTGGTTCCTCTTCGGCCAGTTCGGCACGCCGCCCCTGCTGGCCTTCATTTCCCGAAAACCCATGGCCATTCCGGAAGGGGTCGCGGCGGCCGCGGTTGCCGCCGAGGCACCGGCCTGGTGGCGCGCTCCGGTCGAGGATTTCAAGCGCGAGATCGGCTGGCTGCATGAGAAAAGCCAGGAGATGCTGGAATATCTCTCGCTGCCGGCCCTTCACGTGCTGGCCGCGGCTTTGAACTTCGCGATGATTCTGGTGGCCTCGTACCCGGTTTTCAGCATCCCCTTTAAAAACTTAAAAGCGATCATGGAGCCTCAGGCGATCCTGGCTCAACTGCAACTTCAATCGAAGAAGGTGAACCCATGAAGCGCCCGAATCGGACCGCCTGGATCGCGGGGTTCGCCGCCCTGACGGTGTCGCTGGCCCTCGCGGCCTGCGATCTCAAACCGGCCAACGGCAAGACGCATACGACCCTGTTCATCGGGATCGATGCCAGCGGGTCGTTCCGCGGCTCGGGTTACTACGACGACGCCCTGTCGTTCCTGGCCCACTACATCTACGGGCATCTCAACGAGCTGGACGGTCTGGAAAAACCGCGGGAGCTGTTCGTGGGATCGATCGGCGGAAGGGCCATGAATGAACCGAAGGCTTTCCACCCGATCCAGGACTTTGAGGGGAAGGACATCGCCCAGATCGAGGGCGACCTCCGGGGATGGTTTCCTCCAACCGACACCCTGACCGACTTCAACGCCTTTATCCAGCAGGTGGCGCGGATCTCAAAGGAGCGGAACCTGATTCTCGCCCCGATCACCGTCATGATCGTCAGCGACGGAATCCCGGACCTCGGGGCCGCGGCAAAGACCGATCCCATCGATTTATATAAAACGATCGATCTCTCGCCGATCGAATACCTCTCCAAGAACGTCACGCTTCGGCTCGCTTACGCCAGTCCCAAGGTGGGCGATCACTGGCGCAAATACGTCCCGCGCCAGCGGGTCCGTCTCTGGACGGTCGAGGGCGAGGTCATGAAAGGGTGGAGCGCCCAGGTCCAGCCGGACGCGGATCCCGCCAAGCAAGAGCGTCTTTGGCAGTGGGTGAAGGACAACATGGATTTCCGGGTGCGCGCCCGGACGATTTGACGAGTTCGGGATCGGATCAATTCAGGCGCGGATCGGGGGGCATGTCCGCATAAACCGCCCATTCTTGGCCCAAGGTCTGTATCATGCGGGGCCAGACGCGAAGGGGGTCTTCCTGGAAAATGATGTTCGAATCGCCGGGCAAGAGTCTCCAGGCCCCGGACCGGAGTTCCGTCTCAAGCTGGCCGGGCGCCCAACCGGCATAACCCAGGTAAAATCGAATCCGCGAATCGGATTCCAAGACGCGATTCTGCGTCTGCAGCAGGTGCAGATCGCCGGTCAGATGAACGTCCTGCGATACCGGACGCGCCGTCGGGATCGGTTCCCCCTGGTACAAAATCATCAGCGCGTCGGTCTGGACCGGACCTCCGACATACAACGGATCTTCCCGACCATACAGTTTCACGGCCTCCGGATAAACCGTGGAAAGCGGAACCGTCGTCGGACGATTGATGACCAGACCCATGGCTCCCTCGGAACTGTGGTCGCAGAGCCAGACAACCGTCTGGCGGAAATTGGGATCCAGCAGCGCGGGCATCGCGACCAGCATCATCCCCCTTTTGAGAACGGCATCCTCCTTTTTGTCCGTTTTATCCATGAATCGCCCCAAGCGGTCCGACCCGGCCGGACTCCCGTCACGCCCCGGCGGGCTTCCAGAACTCTTCAAACCCTCCGTTCTTCGTAATCCACACGACGTATTGAGTCGTGAGCAGATCCCCTTTTGAATCGAACTGGAGTCGCCCGGTGATGCCGTCGTAACGACCGGCATGAATCGCCTGGGCGACCCGGAGCCCGTCCGTCGTCCCGGCCGACTGAACGGCCCGCAATAAGATCTGGGCCGCATCATAGGCGTAAAAGGAATACGGTCCGGGTTCGCCGTACCGAGCCCGGTATTTCTTGAGCACGTCCTGCGCGGCCGGCCGTTTGGCGGTGTCCGGGCTGAAGGTCAGGTAGGTCCCATCGGCCGACGGGCCGGCGATCTGGATGAAGACGGGATCGATCACCCCGTCACCGCTGACCATCGGCGCGTTCAGACCCACTTCCTTGGCTTGTTTGACCAGCAATCCTCCCTCGGGATAAATCCCTCCGAAGAAATAAACGTCCGGTTTTTTGGAGGCCACGGTCGTCAGGACACCGCGGAAGTCCTTGTCCCCCTGCGTAATCCCGCTGTAGTAAACGACCTGGATCCGGCCCCCGTTCAGCGCCTCCAGCGACTTCTTAAATTCATCCGCCAGGCCCTGTCCGTAAGTGGTCTTGTCATGCAACACCGCGACCCGCCCGGCCTTTAACTGGGTGGCGACAAACTCGGCCGCCACTTTCCCCTGCTGATCATCGCGCCCGCAGACGCGGAAGACATTGGCATAGCCCCGATCGGTCACCTGGGGATTGGTCGAGGCCGGCGTGATCATCGGAATGTTCGCCCGGTGGTAGACTTCCGACGCCGGAATGGATGCGCTGGAATTCCAATGGCCCACCACACCCACCACGCCGGAATCCACGAATTTGTTCGCAATCGCCACGGCCTGCTTAGGGTCGTGCTGATCATCCCCCACCAGGAGTTCGATTTTCTTCCCGAGCACCCCGTCCTTCTCGTTCCATTCCGTCACGGCCAACTCGACGCCGTTCTTAAGATCGTTGCCTTGCTTACTCTGATCGCCCGTCATCGGTCCGGCCACGGCGATGCGAATCGTAGCGACCGACGAACGATCGCAGGCGGCCGCGCCGACGGAGGCGAAAATTAAACCCGCCGCCAGCCACCGCTTGAGCCGTGGAGAAGCCGTTTGTTCCTTCACTCGCGTCATCGAATAGGTTTTAAGACCGACCTCGATCGTTGCATGTTACGTCTTGTTTCTATCAAGAAAGAGGCGGCTTGTCAACCCTGAGCGGTCGACGGATGAGCGGGCCGGATGGCCCTCGGCGGTTCAAAACGCGACGTTGCACGGCTCCCGGCATTATGTTATACAAAAGAGAGAGCACGCGCACCGCACTCGGCCGACAGGAGATTCTTGCAAACGGTGGAATCACGAACGTCCCTTAGAATCTCCCTTCTGTTCGGCTGGTGGTTGTTTTTAGGTCTAATCAATTTCTGCTGGCTGAAGCAGGACACCGTCCCTCCCTACCATGATCCGATGAATCATCTCACCGCCAGCCTGCGCTACTATCACGTCCTGGAGGAGAAGGGTCTTTCGACAACCGGTCTTGCGGCTCTGTTGAACGTGGATAATTATTACCCGCCCCTGGCTCCGCTGACCGCATCGGTGTTCTATTTCATTTTGCCTTCCGATCCGGATACGGCCACATGGATATTGAATCAGGTTTTTCTCGGTCTTCTGCTCTTGTCCGTGTATCGGCTGGGCGGGCGACTGTACTCGCCTCAAACCGGTCTGCTGGCCGCCGTCGCGGTGACGTCTTTTCCGATCGTCACGGCGCAGTCCCGGCTGTTCATGCTGGATATCCCGATCACGGCCATGACGGCCTGTGCGGTGTACGGACTGCTGCGGACCGAGGGCTTTGAACGCCCCGGCGCATCCATCCTTTTCGGACTGATCTCCGGGCTTGCAACCCTGACGAAATGGACTTATCTTTTTTTTATTCTCCTCCCCCTGATTTATGAGACCGCGCAAGCCCTCGTGTCGGAAGACCGTTTCAAAAGGGGGAGGAACGTTCTGGCCGCGTTCGCGGCGTGGGGTCTGATCGCCCTTCCGTGGTTCGTCGAGCACCTTTCGAACATCCTCTTCCTGTCGTCGAAATTCGGGTACGATGTGGCGGCACAAAAAGGAGATCCGGCGATTGGGACGGCTCAGTCCTTTTTCTATTATGTCCGGGTGCTTCCGAGAGACGTCCACTTCCTGTGGCTCTTCCTTTTTGCGGCGGGCATCGTATTTTACCTACGCGACGAGCTCAAAAAAAACCCGGTCCTCTTTCTCTGGATCATCGGCGGCTATGCCGTACTCACCCTGATCCGGAATAAAGACATCCGATACAGTATGCCGTTTCTGCCGGCGGTGGCCCTGGTCGCAACAGGCTGGCTTAAAAATTTCCGCTGGAAGCCCTGGTTGATGGGAACGGCGCTGATCGGTCTCGGACTCTATACGGTCATTCATACTTTTCTCGCGTCCCCTCCTCGACAGGAGGCCTGGGCGTTAAAAGACGCCTTTGAGTTTATCCAGACGCAAAAGACCTACCATCCCAGGCCCCGGGTCCGCGTGATCCCGGATCTGGCGGAGTTTCAGAGACATGGCTTCGAGTATTACGCGGAAGCGGCACGGTATCCGCTGGACGTCACGACGTGGGTCCGATTTCCCACTTTCACCGATTTCGTGGTCACAAAAACCGGGAACCAGGGATTCGCCCACGATCCGGTGGAGGTGATGAAAACAATTCAACAGGACCCGGAGGCCTTCGAGGCGGTCTTCAAGAAAAAATGGGAACGGCCTCTTCCGGACGGAAGCGTCGCCCGAATCTATGTTCGAGACATCAGCCCGGCCTCCGGGATCACTCCGGAGGCGTTTATACAGCGATTCAAGACAGCCTTGATGAATTATATCAACCGCTATGTGAAGGATCCCCAGGGCTGGACAATCCGCGTGGAGCCGTTTTCGGATCAGGATACACTGGAGGGGCGATTCCGAAAAGTGAGTTTCACGATGAAATCGGGGCGGGTCGATTCAAGACCGGATGGCCGGCATTCGATGACGGTTCGGGACCTCGGACTGGACCTCTCGGATCTGACCGTCAATCCCTATAAATTACTCCGGGACGGGGAATTTGAAATCATCAGTCTGATGGACGCGACACCCCGCTTCCGGATCACGCAAACCGATCTGAATGAATATCTGGCCGGCCTGAAAGGAGCGCTTCACCCCGCCGTGGAATTCCGGGAAGGGACCTTGCGCATTCACACGGACGCACAAGGATGGATTCCGCGTCTGGATCTGGATCTTCAACCGAATTTAGTGAACGATGAGAATATCGGTTTTACGTTTTTGGGGTTTCATGCGGGAGGTCTGCGGCTTCCCTCGTTCATCCCGCGGGTGCTTGCGGCAAAGTTCAATCCCGTATTAAAACCCATGCCTTGCCGCATTCACCTGCGAACTTTACGGATCGAACACGGCGACCTCGTCCTCAACGGGTGAGGCCCGCCTCCGTCTTATTCTGGCGCGCCCGGCAGGATTCGAACCTGCGACCCTCTGCTTAGAAGGCAGATGCTCTATCCACCTGAGCTACGGGCGCGAACGTAAATCATTGGCGATCTACAATTCACCCTTTACTAAAATTTTCCGCAGCGACCGTAAATCGCAAATGGCAAATAGGGAAAATTTCCCCTGCGGAAAATTTTATCGGGGTGCCCGGATTTGAACCGGGGACCCCCTGCGCCCAAGGCAGGTGCGCTACCAGGCTGCGCTACACCCCGACAATTTTTTCCAAATGCTCCCTGATTTTTTGAACGGCCCGGGCCCGGTGGCTGATGCGGTTTTTCTCCTCGCTCGTGAGCTCCGCGTAAGTCCTGCCCATCTCCGGAAGATCGAACACGGCATCGTACCCGAAACCCGCGGTTCCCCGCTCCTGCTCGGCAATCCGACCTCGAAGAAGGCCTTCCGCCATATGCGTCTCGCCCGACGGCCCGACCAGCGCCAGGACGGTTCGAAACGTGGCCGTACGCTTCTCGGCCGGCACCGCTTCCATCAGGCGGAGGAGTTTGCGGCGATTGTCGGCGAACGTGACGCCTTCACCGGCGAAGCGCGCGGAATAGAGCCCCGGTTGGCCGTTCAACGCATCCACCTCCAGGCCGGTATCGTCTCCGAGGGCCCACTTCCCCGTGAACCGGGCGATCGTCCGCGCCTTGTGGACCGCGTTTTCCTGATAGGTCGCGCCCTCTTCCTTCAACTCCGGGGCGTTGGGATAATCCGAGAGCGGGATCAGTCGAACCGGCGCCCCCTTCAGAATCGCCGAGATTTCCTCGAACTTGTGGCGGTTGTTCGTGGCGACAACGATCTCTTTCACGGTCCGCACAACGGGAGCCCCTTCAGCAGTTTCGTCTGCCGGGCGACGAGTTGCTGGATGCCTTTCTTGCCCAGAACCATCAACGCATCCATTTCGGACCGGGTGAAGGGCTCCTGTTCGGCCGTTCCCTGAACCTCGACGAATTTCTCGCTTCCGGTCATGACCACGTTCATGTCCACTTCGGCCGCGGAGTCCTCGGCGTAGCACAGATCCAGGAGAGGCCGGCCGCGGACCCGGCCCACGCTGACGGCCGCCAGGTAATCCCGGATCGGAAAACGATCGATGCGTCCCTGTTTTTGAGCATGAAGAAGGGCGTCGGCCAGCGCGACGAAGGCGCCGGTAATCGACGCGGTCCGGGTCCCGCCGTCCGCCTGGATCACGTCGCAATCGATCCAGAGGGTCCGCTCGCCCAGTCGATCGAGATCCGTGACGGCGCGGAGGGAACGGCCGATCAACCGCTGAATCTCATGGGTCCGGCCGCCGATGCGGCCCCGCACCGATTCGCGCGCAATGCGCTCGTGCGACGAACGGGGCAGCATGCCGTACTCGGCCGAGATCCAGCCTTTGTTTTTTCCCCGGAGAAACGGGGGCACGGATTCTTCGACGGTGACCGCGCAGATCACCTTGGTGTCGCCCATCTCGATCAATACCGATCCTTCGACGTTTTTCAGATAGGATCGCGTGATCTTGACGGGTCTCAATTCATCCCATCGCCGGCCGTCCGGCCGGGGTTGCGGCTCGGGCATAGTAGTCCCTTCGTTCTGAAAAAGCGGTGAGATTATAGCCCAACCCGTCGAGAAATAGCAATCGGCCTTCAGGGTCGGAACCGAGCGGTACTTGGAGATCAGGCCTTGATCAGGGTAAGTTTCAGGTGGGCCTTGACATCATGATAAACTTGGACCGGGAGGGTAAAACTTCCGACTTCCTTCAATGGACTCTCGAGTTGGATTTTTCGCTTGTCGATCTCGATGCCTTCTTTGGACAATGCTTCCGCGATGTCTTTATTCGTCACGGAGCCGAATAGTTTCCCTTCCTCGCCCACCTGCACGGGGATCGTGATCGGCGTACCGTTGATCTTCTCGGCCAGGGTTTCAAACTCCTTTTTCATTTTTCGGGCCTTATCGGAGATCAAGCGTTTCTCGTGTTCCATAACCTTGACGTTCTTTGTTGTGGCCTCGACCGCCTTTTTCTTGGGAATCAAAAAATTTCGGGCGTATCCGTCCGAGACACTGACCAGATCGCCCATGCGGCCCAACGCATCGACGTCTTCCCTCAAAATTACTTTCATCGTCTGCTCCTATTCTGTCAACCGATCAAAGGAGGTCAGTATAGTCAAAACGGGGCGGACTGTCAACTGGCTGAACTCCGCTCTGATCAACCCTACTTATGTTTTAAGTCCCAGTCGTAATACCATGTCAGGTAATACTGAACCTTGTTGGACCGCTCACCGGTTCCCGGAAACCGCTCCCAGACATAGTCCATTCCCAGATGGAGCGGCGATCGTCTGAACTCCAGCCCCGTCGCTTCGCTGTACGCGTTATAAAACTCCTTGTTGTCGCTCCGAAACCGATACCGGAACTCGGCGAAGGTGTTGAAGGTCACCGCCCCCGGCAGCTTGACCCAGTCGATCCCCTGGTTCACGTAACCCATCGCCCCCGTTCCCACCAGACTGTTCACATCGTGGCTCAACTCACCCCACGTCGAGCCCGGAACACCCAAAAGCTTTCGCGACGTTCGATCAAGGTCCCAATCGTAATACCAGATGAGATAGTATTGGAGATTATTGGACTGCTCGCCCTCCGCCGGAAACCGTTCCCAGGCATAGTCCATCCCCAGGTGGAAAGGCCCTCGTTTAAATTCCAGCCCCGTCGCGCCGGTGTAGGCGTTATAAAATTCCTTGTTCTCGCTCCGAAACCGGTACCGGAACTCGGCGAAGGTGTTGAAGGTGATCGCCCCCGGCAGCTTGACCCAGTCGATCCCCTGGTTCACGTAGCCCATCGCGCCCGACCCCACCAGACTGTCCACGTCGTGGCTCACCTCGCCCCAGGTCGAGCCGGGCAGGCCCAGATAATCCAGCGCCCACACCGGTGGACTGAACATGAGACCGACCCCAAAGACCGCTCCCCAAAGGGACAGCCACCGCCTCATGATTTAAAACCCTCCTGCCGGCGGGGCGACACTGGACGGAAGCGCGATCCATTTCTTCTCTTTGCCGTAAAGGAAGTAGTCCGCGCCTTTTTTGATGATCCGGATTCCCTGGTTTTCAGCCATAAACTCGGTCTCGGGAAGACGGGAGACTCGATCGTCGGCTTCAAGCCCGCCCGGCTCGAAGGGATTCCGTTCCACGAAGGAGGCCAACAGATACGAAAGCGCAAGATAGCTGGTCGGCTTCGAGACGACCCGCTGAGTGGACTCCGCATGACCGGGCGGGATCCCGATGAGTTTGATTCCGACCGGCACCCGCGTGATTTGCTTGAAAGGAATATCCCGCAGGCCGGCGACCTGGAGCGCGTTTCCCCGGAGCGCCATCCCGTGTTCCGGGACAAAAACGATCACCGCCCTGCGACCGGACGACGCCACGAGATCAAAAAACCGCGCGAAATCCGCCAATAATCTTTGCACGGCCTCTCTGTAGTGAACGACGCGATCGTGTTTCCACCACTCTTTCTCGCCGACCCAATGGGACCCGTCATGCAGACTGATCGTGTTGTAGTAAACGGCCGCGGCCGGCGATGCGGACCGTTGTCGGAGGGTCCACCATTTTTCAAGCACGGCGTAGTCGTTGTAGATGGGCGATTCATCGAAATCGTAGGCCTGAATCGGGATGTCCGAAGGCTTGATCGGAATGTCCAGATGCCCCAGGTCTTTGACCTGCTCCGCAAAATGCCCATAGACACCGTCATGATTCAGGATAAAGTAGGTTTCAAATCCTTGCTGACGAAGCGCATCAAACAGATAACAGTCGCCCGGCGCCTCGCGATAGAGGGCGTCATGGCTGGGCTGACCGCAGTCGGCCCTCAGAAGACGGATGGCGGAGGGGTTGCTGTACGACGTGACCGAATTAAAATCGGTGAAAAGGTAATCCAATGTTTTAAAAAACGGATCGGCCTCGAGGCCGATTTCCTTCAAATCATCCCAGGACAGCGAACAGACATGCAAAAGAATGATGTCGAAATCCGGAGCGGTCGTTTTCGATTTTTCAAAATGAACGAGCCGGGATGCTTCCGTCCGATGGAAGGTCCGGGCCATTTCTTCGACGCCTCCCGGATGTTGTCCAAACTCGCGAAGCGGAACAATCAGGAGTAAAAGCAGGACGACCGGTGTCAATCGAATGCGGTTGCGCACCCAAAAACCCAGCGCCAGGATCGATGCCAACGCCGCCACTTCCCACGGATTGACGAACTCCAAAAGAAATCGATAGACGTATTCCTTGGAAGGCATCCCTCCTTGTTCTACAAAGGTCAACGTGCTCCAGAGCGACGGGAGCCACGAATCGTGCCATAGAAGCAAGAGGCCCAAAACCCCGCTGAAGAAATATTTGATTCCGGTGAGCCATCGGTACGATTTCAGTTGCGCCGGCACGGGGATGACCAGGAAGATCATGAAAAGAAGGTTCAGCATAAAATCGAGGCGAAGATAACCCCGAAAATACAAGTACAATTTGGCCAAGAAATAAAAACTCCACGCTCCCATACGATAACGTCGGCCTCCTAGACCTCACGCCAGAGATGATAGTTCGAGATCCTTGCGTTCAAGAAACCGGATACCATAGATCGTTCCTTTCCCTTTGACTTCGGTGCGGCGGACGATTTCTCCCCGGATGCTGAAAACCACCCGATCCTCGTGATACAGCAGGACCGTCACATCTTTCGTGACGGATTCGTCCGTCATCAGGCGCACCAAGATACCGGTGTTGCTGATGTCCTCCGTGGTCCCCTTGAAGACGCGATCTCCCGTCACCAGTTCGCACACGAGGCGCTTCCTGACCCGGAAGGAAAGCCGCCGAAGAACCTTTTCCTTGATAAAAGCTCGGACCGATGAGGTCAGCAGGTAGGCAAACGACACCATCGTGGCGGAGGTCGCCTGGTGGGCCCCGAACCAGCCGGTCGGTGAACTGTACATTTGACGGATCAGGCTCTGGTGCTGCGACTCGTTGACGTTGAGAAACCGGATCCCTACGCCGGAACCGCCCGCCGGCGATGAATCGTTCCGGATCACCTCCCCCTTGATCTCCGTGACCTCGCCGAAGTCGCTGACCAAGCGCACCTGAACCACCGGGGGTAAAAGCATGGGACGATCCGAAATCATGGAAAAACCGGCTTCGCTTAAATCGGCCGTTTTTCCGACAAGGGTTCGGCCGCTGAACGTCAATTCACAATCGATCCGTCGGGACAGGCGGGGCGCCGATCGTTTCTGGGGACGCTCGCGCGCCACGACGACCGCCGCCGCAAGGATGACCAGATTATAAACCGTCCAGAAGACGCTTAACAAGGTCGCATCGAAATTGCCGCGGCGATTCCATAACTGATATCCTCCCACTCCAAGTCCGACCAACAGAACGGCCGAGAGCAGGATATGGGGCATCACATACGACCAAGCCAACTGCGCTTTCTCAAACCGAACGCCCTTGGGGGTTACATGGAACTTGCTTTTTTTCGGCGTAAACACGGTTTCCAGAGAAGTCCAGGTGATGAAGAAACACATCACGGTTTCATAGACGTCCGACCAAAAGGGATTGCGAAAGCCCTTGCTGACGATATTAAAGGCCATGAATGATGTAATATAGTAAGGTAGGAAATAATTCAGAAGGATAGGAAAAGGGGCCATCAGCGGAGCGTAACTCAGAAGAAGGTAGGAAAGCGGCGCGATCAGATAAATCAGGCGCGACCAGCCGTGAAAGAAATAAAAGATCGAACCGAAGTAATTGATCCGCTGCATCAGGGTCAGCCCGGGCTTCCAGAGCGGGTTGTCCATCAGGAAGACCTGAACGCCCCCCCGAGTCCAGCGCTGCCTCTGTTTTAGATAACTCTCATAACTCTCGGGCGCCAGTCCCGCCGCAAGGATCTTGTTGAGATAGACGGACCGGTAGCCTTTTGAGTGGAGGACCATGCTGGTGTGGAGATCTTCCGTCAAGGTCACGACCTGAAATCCTCCGATGGTCTGGAGCGCCGAACGACGGAATATCCCCCCGCTTCCGGCAAAAAAGCTCGAGTTGAAACCGTCCCGGCCCGGCTGGATGACATAGAAAAAAAGGTCCTGCTCGTTGACAATCGCCTGTTCCAGTCGAAGATTCCGTTGAAACGTATCCGGATTATAAAAGTAATGCGGAGTCTGCACGAATGCGACCTTGGGATCCGCGAAGAACCCGACCGTCTCTCGGAGAAAGGTCCGGACCGGGACATGATCGCAATCCAACACCATCACAAACTCGCCGGACGACCGGGTCAAGGCATGATTGAGGTTCCCGGCCTTCGCATGCTCGTGGTTCGGACGACTGATGTAGTCGCAGCCTAAGCGCTCCGCGAGGCGCCGAACTTCGTCCCGGTGCCCGTCGTCAAGGACATAAACCTTTTTACGGCCGGACGGGTAGTCGATGGCCATGCATCCGACAAGGGTTCGGTACAGGATATCCAACGATTCATTGTAAAACGTGACAAAGACATCCACCGCCGGCAGCGCCGTTTCGGCCGGCGGGCTCGCGGAACGGGAGGTAGGCTTGGCCACCTGACTATAAAAAAACATCACGGAGAGGAAACCGTAGATCTCGGCCAGATAGAGGGTCAGACTGATTCCGGTGCTGAGGGAATCTTCCGTATTGAACGTGTAGACTGCCCGCCAATAGAGATAACGCAATCCCAGGAAAATACTGAGCCCGGCGACGGCCCATTTGGCTTGAAACAGGCGAACCCCCTTTCTTGTCATAAAAATCGCAAGCGCGATCAACAGAATGGAGAGAGCGTAGTCCTCCCAGGAGCCCACAAAAGGGGTTGAATTGAGCTCCATCGGCTCGGTCGTCTGCTTCATGTCAGGGAACCGCTCGCCGCCCTCTCCCGTCAAAGCGCCGACAGGCGTTGAATCACCGGGCAAGGCAGCAGATCGCAACTCTGCAGTCGGATTGAGAGACGACGCCGGGCCTGTTCCGTCCGAACCGACAGACGCTTTTGAAAGGTTGGATTTTCCGAAGAGTACAAAAACAAAGAGGAGTAAAAAGAGACCTATTTTTAAGAATGCCGCTCTGGTCTTCAACGCCCGCATTGTGTTTCAAGTATATCACAAGTACGCGTTTTGACATCTTATTCAACAGAATACTGTCGATTGACACCCCTTGTCCACTCTGTTAGGATACGGGATCTAATTGGGGGTGTTGGGCTTATACCCGGGTTCTTTTCTGCATGCCGAAGTGGTGGAACGGTAGACACGCTACGTTCAGGGCGTAGTGGGGGTGACCCCGTGGGGGTTCAAATCCCCCCTTCGGCACCATAAAGTCACCCTTTCGGCCGGATGGTCAATGCGGTCCAATGGGCGCCGCCATCCATCGTCTTAAAAAGACCGCCCTGAGTGCCCGCATACAGGATATTCGGATCCTTCGGGTGCATGACCAGCGAGCGTACGTTGCGATTGACAAGCCCGTTGTCAAGGCTCATCCAATGTTCTCCTCCATCGGTTGATTTATAAATCCCCTCCTCCGTCCCGGCCAACAGAGTGGCGCTGGAAGCGGGCTGGATGAGAACCGTGGCCGTAAATCGTTCCCCAATTCCTTCCTGAATCTTCACCCAGCTTGCCGCACCGTCCGTCGTCTTGAAGACGCCTCGAGTGGTCCCCGCATAGAGCGTCGTCGTTTTCACGGGATCCATCGCCAGCGAATTGATCCCCAACGAAAGCGCGGTTCCCGGTCCGGGCTTAATAAGGCCGTTGTTGGATTCGCGCCAAGTCATTCCTCCATTCATACTTTTGTAAACACCGCCGCTCGTCCCCGCGTATAAAACGTTCGTGTTGGCCGGGTCCTGGGCGACCGAGACGATGTAAACGCTGTCCATCCCCTTGTTGGGCACGTCGTCCCACATCATGCCTCCGTTGACGGTCTTAAAAAGCCCGACCGTCGTCGCGGCCAAGATGACGTCGGAATTCTGAGGGTAAAAAATAAAGGCATTGACCACCGTAACATGTTCTTTGAGCCCCGCGTTGATAATGGACCATCGATTTCCACCGTCAACGCTCCGATAAACGGCGTCCCCGAGGGTACCCGCGTAAATCATCGAGGGATTGGACGGATTGATGGCCAACGACAAAATACGGGCGTTGCCGAGGCCCGTTGTGACCGGAACCCAGGTGGCCCCGTCATCGCGGGTTTTATAAACGGAATCATTCGTGGCAATAAATACGATGGCGGGGTTTTCGGGATTGATGACGATGGCCGTGACCATGTTGCTTTTCCCGGTACATCCCGGCAGCATTCCTCCCGTAAAAAATACGACCAGGAGGAAGCGGAACAGATCCTTTGCAGCCTCCAAAGGACCCCTTGGGTAAAGACATGTCATTGAACAAAACCCCACAACTCATGACGCGCAGACCGCAAATGAGAGTCACTATAGTGGATTTGCTAGAGGCGAGTCAAGGAAGCCCGAAGGCTTTACCCTTGACTTTTCCGGACAATCTGGTAACCTAATCAATGCGGATTCATCAAAACAGCGGGTCGGCACTTTAATCCACATGATCAATCCGGATCCATCCAAAGGAGCGGCTTACCACATGATGAATTTTGGTCGACGGTCGGTCTGTGCCTTGACCTTGATTGGGATGTTCGTCTGGGTAACGCCGTGGATGAACCCGGTTAGCTGGGGACAAGAAACCCCTTCTGCCGCTTCAAAAGAGTCCACTTCAGCCGATCAAGGGTCCATAGAAACGCCCGCGGCTACCGAAGAGGCGCCCGCAGCTACCGAAGAGGCGCCCGCAGCTACCGAAGAGACGCCTGCGGCTACCGAAGAGACGCCCGCGGCTACCGAAGAAAACCCGGCAATCGTAAAAGAGGCCCTTCCCCCAAAATCCGGAACCGTGACCGTTCCTGAAACATCAACCGGTCCTAAAAAATATACCGTGAAGCAAGGAGACACGCTCTGGGGCATTTCGAATGCCTACTTACAAGACTCCTTCCTCTGGCCGAAGCTTTGGAATAACAACCAATACATTATGAACCCGGACCTGATCTATCCCGGGAACGTTTTAGATTTACCGGGTGGCGAAGCGGCACACGCGGCGCACCTTGAGGCCCGCGTTGAAACTGCCCGGCCCGCGAACGTCCCCCCTCCGAAGGTAGTCGAAGAGGCGGCGCCTCCCCCGGAATCCGAAAAGCGGGTCGAGATCACGCCCCCGGAAGCACCCGTCCCCGCCGCTCGGCCTCTGGCGACGGACCTCCTTGCGGCCAGCGGGTATATCTTGACCGGCCAAACCGCCTCGGCCATTGTGGTCGGCGCCCGAGATAACCGCGAGTTGATCGGGCAAGATGAGACGGCGTATCTGCTCCCCAAGGAAGGATCTCAGCCGCATGTCGGCGATCGGTTCACTGTATACCGCGTGGTTCGAAAGGTATATCATCCCAAAACGGGGAAATATCTGGGCGACCTTATCCGGATCCTCGGCCAAGCGGAAATTATCGGAGCAGACCCCAAAGAAAAAACCGTAACATCCAAAGTGATCACGTCCTACGACTCGATTCAGACCGGTGATTCGCTGATGCCCGCACCGGTCCAGGAAGAATCCGCCGATCAAACCGGTTCCATCCCGAGCGGCCCACATGACGGCTTCATCGTCGATGTGAAGGAAAATCGGGTTTCGCAGGCCCAGGCCGATGTCGTCTACATCGATCAAGGGCGGAGCCAAGGGGTTCACGCCGGAGACCGCTTCGAGATCGTGCGCGATGGCGACAAGACGTCTTATTTCTCTCCCGGAAATGGCGTCCGGCTTCCTCGACGCACGGTCGGCGAACTCCAGGTCATTTCGGTTCAGGACGCAACCGCCACCGCGCAAGTTGTCCAGAGCACGGAGGTCATCTACAAAGGCGACCATTTTGAAACGCCTCCCTCTCCTTAATTCCTCCCAAAACCGGCCCATAAACATTGCTGTTGACTAATTTAAAGCCCTTGTGGTAAATTAATTATCTCATTTTCTTATAGTTTACGATGGCATACAGAGCATCGAATTAACACAATCCGGTGAGCAAACGACCGTCACCGAGGAGAGATCGGCATGAAACTGAACGGCGCTCAAATCTTTGTCGAGTCATTAAAGAAAGAAGGGGTGAAGGTTATTTTTGGTTTGCCCGGCGGCGTGGTTCTAAAGATTTTTGATGTGTTGTATGATTACAAAGACCCCGCCGTCATTCTGACTCGACACGAACAGGGTGCCATGCACATGGCCGAAGGCTATGCAAAGGCCACCGGAAAACCGGGCGTGGTGCTTGTGACCTCCGGACCGGGGATGACGAATACCGTCACCGGGCTCGCGGACGCCTACATGGACTCCGTTCCCCTCGTGGTGTTTACGGGACAGGTCTCGACCAGTCTCATCGGCAATGACGCCTTTCAAGAGGCCGACAACGTCGGGATCAGCCGTCCCTGCACCAAGTACAACTACCTGGTCAAGGACGTGAACGATCTCGCCCAGACGATTAAAGAGGCCTTCTACATAGCAACCACGGGGCGCCCCGGTCCGGTTTTGGTGGATATTCCCAAAGACGTCTCGATGAATCAGACCGAATTCAACTACCCGGAAAAAGTATATATCCGCGGCTACAATCCAACGTACGAGGGGCACAAATGGCAGATCAAGCAGGCGGCCGAGGCCATTTTAAAAGCGAAGCGGCCCGTCCTTTATGTCGGGGGCGGTACGGTCTTCTCTAACGCTTTTGAAGAACTGCGGGAGTTCGCCGACCTGACGCAGATCCCTGTCGACATGACGCTGATGGCGCTGGGCAGTTTCCCGGGAACGCATCCCCTGTCCCTGGGAATGCTCGGAATGCACGGCAGCTATACCTCCAACATGACCATCCATCATTCGGATCTGATTATCGCCGTCGGATCCCGCTTCGACGACCGGGTGACGGGCAAGGTGTCTGAATTTGCGCCGCACGCGAAGATTATCCATATCGATATCGATCCGACCTCGATCCAGAAAATCATGAACGTGGACATTCCGATCGTCGGCGACGTGAAATGCGTGCTGAAGGAACTCAACCAGCATCTCCGGACCTCCGTGGACGGCCGGCGCAGGGAAGAACTCAAACCCTGGTGGAACCAGATCGAAGAGTGGAAAAAGAAGCACCCCTTGACCTATCAACAAAGTCCGGACCAGAAGATCAAACCTCCCTACCTGATCGACCGGCTGTATGAGTTGACCAAGGGTCAAAACCCCGTCGTGGCCACGGACGTCGGCCAACATCAGATGTGGGCGGCCCAGTTTTTCAAACTGGACCAACCCCGGACCTGGCTCACCTCGGGCGGTTTGGGCACGATGGGTTTCGGATTTCCGGCCGCCCTCGGAGCGCAACAGGCTTTTCCCGGCCGGCTGGTCCTCAGCATCGTCGGCGACGGAAGTTTTCAGATGAACCTCCAGGAGCTGGCCACGGCCATGGACTACCGTCTGCCCGTCAAAGTGGTGATCGTCAACAACGGTTATCACGGCATGGTTCGTCAATGGCAAGACCTGTTTTACAACAGCCGTTACTCCGCCAGCGACCTGGGTCATCATCCGGATTACGTGAAACTGGCGGATGCGTATGGCGCCGTCGGCCTTCGTGCGACGAAACCGCAGGAAGTGGACGGGGTCATCAAGGAGGCCTTGAAGATCGACCGGCCGGTTCTCATCGATTTTCAGGTGGACCCTTACGAAAATTGTTATCCCATGATTCCCGCCGGAGGGGCGAACAACGAAATGATCCTGGAAGATCCGCCGGAGCTTCAGAAAAAGGGGAAAGACCGGGGTGAGATGAAAGAGGCCGGCAACGGAGAAAAAGAAGGGGTCCTGACGGCTTAAGCCGTCGTCCGAAAGCAGCCCGCGCATGGAGCATATCATCTCAGTCATGGTCGAAAACAAGTTCGGGGTTCTTTCCCGGGTGGCCGGTTTATTCAGCGGACGGGGCTTTAATATCGACAGCCTGTCCGTGGGGCCCACGATCGATCCGACCGTCTCCATGATGACCCTGGTCACTCACGGAGACGACCGCATCGTAGAGCAAATCATCAAACAACTGAACAAACTCATTGACGTGATCAAGGTGGTCGACTTGACGGAAGGGGCCTTCGTGGCCCGCGAAACCGTCCTGATCAAGATCAACGCCAAAGGGGAAGACCGCGCCGAGGCCTTGCGGATTACGGATATCTTCCGGGCGCGCGTCATTGATTCCACGCCGACCACCTACACCGTCGAAGTCACGGGCGACACCAATAAAATCGAAGCGATCATCAATCTGTTGAAGCCTCTGGGCATCAAGGATCTGGTCCGAACCGGACGGATCGCGATCGCGCGCGAAGAAATCAAAACCGCCGTCCAGGATAAAAACCAGGACAAAAAGCGGTTTGGCACTTGAGCCCTAACCCGTCCTCCAATCAATAAAGGAAGAGCCGATGAAAATTTATTACGACAAAGACGCCGATTTGAAACGCCTGAAAGGCAAGACGGTCGCCATTCTCGGCTACGGAAGCCAGGGGCATGCGCACGCCAACAACCTGAAGGACAGCGGCATCCCGGTGATTCTCGGCCTGCGGGAAGGTCGTTCCTGGCAAAAGGCGGAACGGGCCGGATTCAAGGTGGTCTCGCCCGCCCAGGCGTCGAAATTATCCGACATCGTCATGATTCTCACGCCCGACGAGCTCCAGGCCGATCTGTATCGGAGCGAGATTGAACCCAACCTTCGGAAGGGCGGCTATCTGGCCTTTGCCCACGGTTTCAATATCCACTTCGGCCAGGTGGTTCCGCGGCCGGACATGAATGTCTTCATGGTCGCGCCCAAAGGGCCGGGCCATCTGGTGCGCTCCGAGTTCAGCAAGGGAAGCGGCGTGCCGATGCTCCTGGCCATCCACCAGGATCCCTCGAAGGAGACTCAAAAGGTGGGTCTGGCCTACGCCAGGGCGATCGGGGGAACTCGGGCCGGTGTGATCGAGACCAGTTTTCGCGAGGAGTGCGAAACCGATCTTTTCGGAGAACAGGTGGTGCTCTGCGGCGGCTTGACCGCGCTCATCTCGGCCGGATACGAGACCCTGATCGAGGCCGGCTATGCCCCCGAGATGGCCTACTTCGAATGCCTTCACGAGGTCAAGTTGATCGTGGACCTCATCTACGAGGGCGGGATCTCGAACATGCGATACTCCATCAGCAACACGGCCAAATTCGGCGACGTGACCCGGGGTCCCCGCATCATCACGGATGAAACCCGCCGGGAGATGAAGCGCATCCTCGACGAGATTCAGAGCGGTCGCTTTGCCAAGGAGTGGATACTGGAAAACAAGGCCGGCCGCCCGGTTTTCAACGCCTTGCTCAAAAAAGGAGAGGCCCACCCCATTGAAGACGTGGGGGGCAAGCTCCGGGCGATGATGCCCTGGTTGAAAAAAGAGCGGCTCGTGGACAAGGATAAAAACTAAGGCGGAGGGTTTCTCACCGCACCGTGGCCCAAGACCCGTCACCGGTAGCTCGTGAACGCTTGCCCTTCCTGATCGGCGCGACCGTACTGACCGTGGCCGTGGCGTTTCTCAAGGTCGTCTGGCTGACCGTCCCGATCGCCGTCCTGGCCCTCCTGGTTTTCTGGTTCTTCAGAGACCCCAAGCGCGTCATTCCCGCCGGAGAAAGGTTGATTGTTTCCCCCGCGGATGGTAGAATTATCGAGATCGGGGAAGCCGAAGAGGAACGGTTTCTCAAGGACCGGGCGATCAAGGTCGGCATCTTCCTCAACCTGTTCGACGTTCACGTGAATCGAATCCCCTGCGAGGGCCGGATTCGATCCATCCAGTACCAGCACGGAACTTTCCTGGCGGCAAACAAGGACTTGGCCTCGACCCAGAACGAACAGAACGCCCTGCTGCTTGAAACCGCTTCGGGGGCGAAGCTGGTGTTCGTTCAGGTCGCGGGGCTGGTGGCGCGACGGATCGTTTGCTGGGTGAAAGAGGGCGACGCGGTGGAACGCGGCGTCCGCTTCGGGATGATCCGCTTCGGTTCCCGGACGGATCTGTTCCTGCCCCTCGGAACGGAGCTCAAGGTGCGCTTGGGGCAAAAAGTCAAAGGCGGTTCAAGCATCATTGGAGTGTTGAAATGAAGAATTATCGACGCGGTATTTATTTGATTCCGAATTTGTTGACGACGGGAAACCTCTTCAGCGGTTTTTATTCCCTCATTGCGGTATTCAACGCCGACTACCTGCGGGCCGCCCTGGCCATCCTGGTGGCGATGGCCTTCGACGTGCTGGACGGAAAATCGGCCCGGCTGACGAAGACGACGAGCCGCTTCGGCGTCGAATACGACTCGCTGGCCGACATCGTCTCCTTCGGCGTGGCCCCGGGTTTGTTGATCTATTCCTGGGCCCTGAGCAGCTACGGACGCGTGGGCTGGGTCGCGGCCTTCCTTTTCGTGGCCTGCGGGACGCTGCGGCTCGCGCGCTTCAACGTCCAGGTCGGAACGGTCGAAAGCAAGCATTTCGTCGGGCTCCCGATCCCGGCCGCGGCGGGGGTGATCGCCTCGCTGGTGGTGCTGGACCATCATATCCTGCGGATGGGAAGCGAGATCAAGCCGCTCCTGATCCTTGGGCTGATTTATACGCTGGCCTTTCTGATGGTCAGCACGTTTCGCTACCGGAGCTTCAAGGATTTTCACCTGCGGGGCCGCAAACCCTTTCACATGCTGGTCTCGGCCGTCTTGGTCCTGATCATTCTCGCGGCCGAACCCCAGGTCCTGTTGTTCGTCCTGTTTGCGGGATACGCGCTCGCCGGGGTGATCGAGCGGCCGCTCACCGCGATGATCCGAAAAATGCTGAAACATCCCGCGCCGGCCCGTCATTCTTCGTCCGTGCCGCCGACGGGGCCGAACGTCCCTTGACAGATTCAAGGGCTTCCTGCCATAATGAAGACGTTTAAAGGCTGTGATGAGGAGTAGTAGGTCCGTTTAAGGGACCGAACTCGCCTCGGAGCCGCGCCGGTGAATGAAAAGTAATCGGCGTCGTCCCGCCCGCGTGAAGGGCCAATGAAGGGTTCTCGCAGCCGGGAACCAAATCAGGGTGGTACCACGAAGGAAGAGCCTTCGTCCCTGCATCGCGCCGAATCGATCCGGTGCGGCAGAGACGAGGGCTTTTTTATTTATGGCTGAAGGGCCTAAACCCAAACACCCTTAGTAATAGCAGGTATCATTTCAACGAGCAAAGCGAGCGAGAGGGGGAGGCTCCGGTGGCTTCGCCACCGGAGGGGGCGACGTGAGCCCCTAAAAATAGGAGTAAACCATGACACGCATGATTAAAATCTTCGACACCACGCTGCGCGACGGCGAGCAGTCGCCCGGCGCGAGCATGAACGTGGAAGAAAAGGTGATGATCGCGAAGCAGCTGGCCCGGCTTAACGTGGACATCATCGAGGCCGGCTTCGCCTTCAGCTCGCCCGGTGATTTCGAAGCCGTGAAGCGGATCGCCCACGAGGTGGAAGGGCCCGTGATCGCAAGCCTCGCCCGCGCCAAGCCGGAAGACGTGGACAGCGCCTGGGAAGCGCTCAAGGGCGCGCCCAAGGTGAGGATCCATACCTTCATCTCGACCTCCGACATCCATCTCAAACACCAGTTCCGCCTGACGCGCGAGCAGGCGCTCAAGCGCGCGGTCGAGATGGTCGAGCGGGCGCGCGGCTATGTCGAGGACGTCGAGTTCTCGCCGATGGACGCGACCCGTTCGGACGAAACCTACCTCTGCGAAGTCCTCGAAGCCGTCATCGCGGCCGGGGCCAAAACGGTCAACATCGCCGACACGGTCGGCTACTCCATCCCGCATGAGTTCGGATCCTTGATCCGGATGATTCGCGAACGCGTCCCGAACATCAAACAGGCCGTGATCTCGGTCCATTGCCACAACGACCTCGGCCTGTCCACGGCCAATTCGCTCGCGGCCGTCTCGGAAGGGGCCGGACAGGTGGAGTGCACGATCAATGGGATCGGGGAGCGGGCCGGAAACGCCGCGCTGGAGGAAGTCGTGATGACACTGCGGACGCGCCGCCATCTCTTCGGGGCCGACACGCAAATCCGCACCGAGGAGATCACCAAGACCAGCCGCCTGGTGAGCAAGATCACCGGCATGGCGGTCCAGCCGAACAAGGCGGTGGTGGGGGCCAACGCCTTTGCGCACGAATCGGGCATCCATCAGGACGGGCTGCTCAAGGAGAAGATGACCTACGAGATCATGACGCCGGCCTCGGTCGGCCTCGGCCAGAGCCATCTCGTCCTGGGCAAGCATTCCGGCCGCCACGCGCTCAAACAACGTCTGGAAGAACTCGGCTACCGGCTGACCGAGGAGGAATTGAACGCGGCCTTCGAGCGGATGAAGCGTCTCGCGGACCAGAAGAAGGAAATTTTCGACGAAGACATCGAAACGATCGTGAACGAGGAACTGTCCAGGATCCCCGAAACCTACGTTCTCCGCAAGATCCACGTCGAGAGCGGGAGCGAGACGACGCCCACCGCCACGGTCGAGCTGGCCGTGAACGGACAGACGGCCCGGAACGTCGCGAAAGGCGACGGCCCGGTGGACGCCGCCTATAAAACGATCGCGGCCATCACCCAGACGAAGAGCCG
>DATIYJ010000026.1 GCA_035517655.1 Nitrospiria bacterium
CCGCCGCCGGTTTACCGGATTGCTCCAGCAACCGCACGGCTTCGGCTTTAAACGCTTTGGTAAAACTCCGGCGCTTTCGCATTGGACACCTCCAGGGGTATTGTCCCCTTTTCTAGTGTCCATGAAAAGAGGGGTAGCTCAGACACTATTTAATCTTTTTTCGGTCTTCCCCTTGGCAAAACGGTTAGCGTTCGCCCGAGTTTCTCACTCAGGTGCCGAATAAACCCTTCCCTCCCGAGGGGTCGTCCCGTCCTCGTGTGTCTTCGAATCACTTCCACATCGGGAGCGTTTTCCTCCAAATCAATATATTCCTTCCATGACCTTGCGGAAATACCGAGCGTCTCTTTGAGACCGACGACATGATCCTTGCCTTCTGTTCCATGGATGTGAACCGTTGCACTGGACCATTTCCACTCCCAAGGCTTTTTAACGATCTTTGCACGCACGGGATTTCTCTCAACATATCGCATCGCCGCCATCAGATGCGGCTCATCAAGAAGGCAGGAGTAAAACCTCCCTTGCCACAAGTGCCCCGAAGCCCTTCTCTCCTTATTGAAAAATTGAGAATACCGCATATGCGCAACGCTGAAGACTTTGGCCAACGACGTTTCTTCTTTCGGCTGGACGATAAAATGAACATGGTTGTCCATCAAGCAATAGGCCCAAATCGCCAAGTGATACGTGCGGCTGTATTCATCAACCCAGGATAGATACTTCAAGCGCTCTTCATCATTACGAAAAATCTCCTGGCGATGGTTCCCTCTTTGTGTTACGTGATAAACGTGGCCTGGGACAATGATCCGGGCTATGCGTGGCATGTGAGATGGTTACAATATCCAGATTAGATTATCAATAAATAGTGTCTGTCCCTATTTTGTCTTTAATGCCGCTGCAAAGACCCGGCCCTAAACTCCCGCCGTCTCTCAGGCCGGCTTGATGTTCCGGTTCGTGCGAAACACGTTCTTCGGATCCCATTTCGCCTTCACCTTGGCGAGCCGATCGAGTCCCTTGCCGAGCGCCGCCTGGATACGTTCGGGGCCTTCGTCCTCCGTCAGGAAGTTGACGTACGTGCCGCCGGTGGAGAACGCTTTCATATCGTTCCACGCGTCGCGTGCCCATTGGACGTTCGCCGTGTCTTCACCCGCCTGCTCCCACGAACCCGCCACGTTGAGCACGAAACGGGCGTCGCGGTTGCCGACGGGGGAGTGCTCCTCCCTCAGTTGGTTCAGAGCGCCTCCGATTTGGAACAGGATCACGGCGGAGTGAGGCGAGCGGATCCGTGCGGCATGCGCAATCACCTTCTCGCAAAGGGCGGGCTCGATCCGCGGGAGGTACTCGCTCTTCCAGTAGTAGCGCCGGCCCTTCGGCTGAGTGCCGTCGAGCAGCGACTGCATCTGCGCGTAGGGCCGGCGCACGAGCACATCGCCGACGGGCCTGCCGAAGGCCTTGATGGGGGCAACGGCCCTCTCGCCCTCCTCGGGTCTCCCGCTGTGGCAGGCCAGCAAGGCGGCGATCGGCTTCCCGTGCATCTCCTGTGGGAGCCAGGGCGCGGGGGGCGCCGGGCGCATGAGCGCGACGATCGTGAGCTCGGGCGGGGCGGTCTCGGCGAGCGTCCGGTACAGCTCGAGCACCTTCGGCGCCTCGCTCGCGGGCCAGGCCACGACGCCTCCGACGACCTCGGGACCGACGGGAAACAGCGCGTAATCGATGCCGGTCACAACGCCGAAGTTTCCGCCGCCGCCGCGCAGCCCCCAGAAGAGGTCCGCGTTCTCATCGCCGCTCGCCCGCACCGGTCGTGCGTCGGCGGTCACGACGTTCATCCCAACGACGCTGTCCGACGTCCAGCCCCAACGCCGCGTCAGGTAGCCGAAGCCGCCGCCCAGGGTGAGTCCCGCGACGCCGGTGAGCGAGACGAAACCGAGGACGGCCGCGAGCCCGTGCAGCTGCGTTTCGCGATCCACGTCCCCGAGCAGGCAACCGCCCTGCGCGTGGGCGACCTTTCTCTGGGAGTCCACCCATACGCCGCGCATGAGCGAGAGGTCGAGCATCAGCGCGCCGTCGGCCGCGGCCAGGCCCGCGATGTTGTGTCCTCCGCCCTTGACGCAGAGCAGGAGGTCGTGTTCGCGCGCGAACTGCACGCACGCGATCACGTCGGCGCCGCCGAGGCAGCGCGCGACGGCGGCGGGCCTTCGATCGATCATGGCGTTCCAGACGGTCCGGGACTCCTCATAGCCGGCGTCGCCGGGAAGGAAGAGCGGCCCCCGGATCCGCGTCTTCAAAGCGTCGAAGGTTTCCTTCTTCAGGTCGATCTCGCGGCCCTGGGTTGTCGTCGCCTTCATGGTCGGGTCTCCTTTCGGTTGATTCGTGAGCATGCGCTGAGAGAAATTGGATTTTCTCGTCGTTGCAAAACCTTGTCAAGCGTCTCCACAATCAGCCGTTGCCGACGAACTTTGCGGGCGCAAGAAGATTGTACTCCAACCCGTTTCCACCGCTTCCTATCCGCCGGCAATGGCTCCGACGATTAAAAACGGTTCCTCACCCGACGCCACCGTATCGGGCAAGGGGCTGTCCGGCGACTCGAAGGAGAGATCCTCGCCGCAGGCGAAGAAGCGCAGGAAGGGCCGGCGCCGCCGCGTGACGTGGTCGCGGATGGTCCCGGCGAGCATCGGATAGCGGGTCTCGAGCGCGTCGAGGATCGCGCGTTGCGTGACGGGTCCTTCGATGTCCAGGCTCACCTCGGCCCCAACCCGGGCCAAGGTCCGCAAATGATACGGGAGCGCCACTCGAATCACTTGAGGACCTGAACCTCCACCGACAGCACTCCGGGAAGATCCCGGACGATGGGCGCCCAGCTGTCGCCCGCGTCGGCCGACGCGTACACCTGCCCGCCGGTGGTGCCGAAATAGACGCCGCAGGGGTCGAGCGAGTCGACCGCCATCGCGTCGCGCAGCACGTTGACGTAGCAGTCGCGCTGCGGGAGGCCCTTCGTCAGCGCCTCCCACTCGTTCCCGCCCGCGCGGCTGCGGTAGACGCGGAGCTTTCCCTCGGGCGGGTAGTGCTCCGAGTCGCTCTTGATCGGAACGACGTAAACCGTTTCCGGCTCGTGCGCGTGGACATCGATCACGAAGCCGAAATCGGTCGGCAGGTTTCCGCTGATCTCCCGCCATGATTCGCCGCCGTTGTCGCTGCGCGTGACGTCCCAGTGCTTCTGCATGAACAGCACCTCCGGACGCGAGCGGTGCATCGCAACGTGGTGGACGCAGTGGCCCACCTCGGCGTTCGGGTCGGGAATGTATTGGGAGACCAGTCCGCGATTGACCGGCCGCCACGCCTTGCCGGCGTCGTCGCTTCGGAACACCCCCGCCGCCGAGATGGCGACGTACATTCGATCGCGATTTCTCTCATCGAGAAGGATCGTGTGCAGGCCCATGCCTCCGGCGCCGGGCGACCATTGGGGTCCCGTGCCGTGGCCGCGCAAGCCCGCGAGCTCGCGCCAGGTTTTTCCGCCGTCGGTCGTGCGGAAGAGCGCCGCGTCTTCGACGCCGGCGTAGACGGTGTCCGGGTCCGTCAGCGACGGCTCGATATGCCAGACGCGCTTGAACTCCCACGGGTGCTGGCTGCCGTCGTACCACTGGTGTGTGGTGAGGGGCCTGCCGGTCCCGGGGGAGGTGTCGTAGACGAACTTATTGCTCTCGCCCATGGGCATGCCTTCCGGGGTCCGGGTCGGCTCGCCCGGTTTTGTGCCGGGTTGGAACCAGGTCCGGCCGCCGTCGTCCGAACGCTGAATGATCTGTCCGAACCAGGCGCTGGTCTGCGACGCGTACAAGCGGTTCGGGTCGACGGGCGAACCTTTGACATGATAAATCTCCCAGCCCCCGAAGTGGGGGCCGTCGACACTCCACTTTTCGCGCTTGCCGTCCGATGTCAGGATGAACGCGCCCTTGCGCGTGCCGGCCAGAACCCGCACCTTACTCATAATGAATTCTCCTTTTTAATAAAGTCGAATAAAAATCCTCGGGCCGGGCCCGCGACCTGAAAAACAGCCTGTCCCCTTTTACACTGCTCTGGGTGCGTCAAGATGAATAAATCGCTTAGATCCAGTGGTGAGATTTTCCCAGCTTTTCGGGGCCATGTCAAGACGGCGGGGGCGGGTTTGAAACCCGCCCCCGCCAAAACATAAGCCCTCAATCCCCGTCGTCGTCCGCCGCGTCCTGGACGGCGGCCGACGGAACGCCCGCCTTCGCCTTCGGCGTCACTTCCTTCGTCCCCGGATCGCGGATCTGCATCTTTCCGTTGAGCGGAAGCGCGTCGAGCAGCACCGTCTCGCTTCCGTCGTAATTTCCGAAGGCCGCGCCGATGCGGATCCAGTAGCTCTTCCCGCCCCGGTCCACCACCGTAAAGACATGCCGCGCCGCGCGGGCCTTTTTCTTTCCGTTTTCGTCGTTCATGGCATCCTCCTTGAGTTAAGGTTGAATCTCCCGTCCAAGAAGAATGCAGAATATGTACCATGAAAGGAACGCGTCAGGATTCAGCCGGGACCGGATTTCATGAACGGCGATTCAGGTCCGCAAAGCGCGAATGCATGGGGGTTCAGATCACCGGGCCGCCCAATTGACTTTGATAGGATGGATGAAGGACAATAACACTCTATGAAGATTCTGCTGGCCAAGCCCAGAGGGTTCTGCGCCGGGGTGGACCGGGCGATCGAGATCGTCGAGACGGCCCTGAAGCTTTACGGCCCGCCCGTTTACGTCCGGCACGAGATCGTCCACAACCGCCACGTCGTCGAAACGCTCCGGACCAAAGGCGCCGTATTCGTCGAAGAGCTGGACGAGGTTCCGGACGGCGTGCCGGTGATCTTCAGCGCGCACGGCGTGCCCAAGTCGGTCTGGACCGACGCGCGGCAAAGGAAGCTCAAGGCGATCGACGCCACCTGTCCCCTCGTGCTCAAAGTCCATCAGGAGGTCGACCGGGACCACCGGCAGGGCTACGAGCTGATTCTCATCGGCCATGCCGGCCATCCCGAGGTGATCGGGACCTTGGGCCAGATCCCGGACCCGCCTGCCGCCCGCCTTCCGGACGGGCAGGGCCGGGCAGGCAAGTTCCATCTCGTCAGCTCGGTCAAGGACGTGAACAATCTGACGGTGGACGATCCCGAACATCTGTCCTACGTCACCCAGACCACGCTGAGCATCGACGAGTGCAAGGACATCGTGGAGGCGCTGCACCGGCGTTTCCCGAAGATCAAGGGCCCGCGCCAGGAAGACATCTGCTACGCCACGCAGAACCGGCAGAACGCGGTTAAGGAGCTCGCCCAAACCGTCGACCTCTTTTTGGTGCTGGGCGCGCCCAACAGCTCCAATTCAAACCGCTTGAGAGAGTTGAGCGAGCAGCGCGGCGTCCGCGCCTATCTGATCGAATCGTTCAGGGACATCCAACGGTCCTGGCTGGACGGGGTCGAAACGGTCGGGATCACGGCCGGGGCCTCGGCCCCGGAATTGTTGGTCAAAGAAGTGGTGGACTTCCTCAAGACGCAGGGCGCCGACGAGCTGGAAGAGGTGGCCGTCGTGGACGAGAACGTGGAATTCCAACTTCCGAAGGAGTTACTGCAGGTCCGTCCCCGTTAGACCCCTTCTCAAGAGCGATCCGATTTTTGTAATTTCAAAGGACTGGCGTGCGGCTCATACAGGATCTGGATGACGTTGCCGTCCGGGTCCGCCATATAGAACGAGCTGCTCCCGTCGCGGTGCCGTTTGAACGGTTTGACGATCCGCACGCCGGCTTCCCGCATCCGCCGCTCGTATCCCTCCGCTGCATCGGGACTCTCCACGATGAAGCCGAAATGATCCAGCGCCTGGCCTCTGGACGGATCAAACGAAACCGCTTCCTCTTTCGGCATGACATGAAGCGCCAGATTATCGCAGCCGCTGCTCAGGTAAACATTCTCCGCATCCGGCTCCCACACCACCGTCATGCCCAGAAGGCCTTGATAAAAATGGCGGGCCTTCGCCATGTCGGTCACGCGCAGCGCCAGATGGCGAAGGCCGCGCAGCGTTGTCTGGGGCTCTTTCTTTTGAGTCACGATTTCCTTCCGTATCCGCCGGATCCGGGAAACGATCCCGAACGCACGTAACGTAACGTCTTTCGCGAAGAAAAGTCAAGGCGGACGAAGCATAAAAAAGGCGGAACCCTTTGGCAAGGGTTCCGCCTTTTGACCACCGGCGTTCTGCGGCCGGTTTTATTTCACGTCGATCTTGATTTCACGGGTTCTGGAATCTTCCGCCTTCGGCAGCACGATTTTCAGGATGCCGTCCTTGTACTCGGCCTTGATGGCGTCGGCCTTGACCGGCCGCGGGAGCTCGATCATCCGAAGGAAACTGCCGTATTTGCCTTCGATCCGGAAATAATTCTCCCGGCGTTCCTCCTTCTCCGTCTTGCGCTCGCCCTTGATCGTCAAGGTGTCTTCCGTGAGTGAAATGGAGACGTCTTCCTTGCGGACGCCGGGCAGTTCCAGCTTCACCACGATCTGCTCCTTGTCCTCATACAAATCCGCCGCCGGCATCCACTCCGCCGCAGGGGTCAACTCACGACCGCCGTTCGGCCAGAACGAGGAAAACAGCCGGTCCATCTCATCATGCATGTTGCGAAGATCGCGAAACGGTTCCCAGACAGCCACCACTCTCTCGCCTTCTCTTTTTGTCGGTAACATTTTGCTTCCTCCTTTTCAATTTGATCGGGATTTGATTTAGAACTCTATGTTAGCACTCAATAGCATCGAGTGCTAATTAATTTATACAACACATTAGCCCGTCATGTCAATATTTAATTTTAAATTATAAATCAATATATTATAGCAACGCCACAAAGGGAAAAGACCTACGACCGATTCTTATTTATGTTCAAGCAGCGGTTCCAGGCGGGGCCAGACCTTGTCCACGATGATCTGATAACCTTCTGCGGTGGGATGGATTCCATCAGCCTGATTAAGGCCCGGTTGGCCCGCGACCCCTTCGAGAAAAAAGGGGATCAGCGTCAATCGATAGCGCGCGGCCAATTCCGGAAAGATCTTTTCGAAGGCCCCGGTATATTCCTTTCCGTAATTCGGCGGCATCCGCATCCCGGCCAGAACGATCCGGACATGCTCCCCTTGAAGCAAATCGATAATGTCCGCCAGGTTTTTTTGGGTCTGGACGATGCTCAAGCCGCGCAATCCGTCGTTCGCGCCCAGTTCCAGGATCACGATCTCGGGCCGGGCTTGTAAAACCCAGGGGACGCGTCGAAGGCCGCCGGCCGTCGTCTCGCCGCTTACCCCCGCGTTGACCACGCGGTAGGGAAAACCGGCGTCATGGATTCTTCGCTCCAGGACGGCGGGATAGGCCTCGTCCTCCGGCACCCCGAGTCCGGCCGTCAGGCTGTCTCCGAACGCGACGATCACCCGATCGTGATCGGCTGGGGACGCCGGCCGATCCGTAGAAGCCACTTCGTTGGAAGCGCCCGATTGGGGAGAACGACCATCCGAATTCTGCCGGCACCCGCCCCCGCCGCTCAGAACCATCAGCAGTAGGCCCCAGCCTAGAGCTCTCTTAATCAAGGACACCCTCCTTAAAATTACGATCTATAAGTAAGAAGGTCGCAGCTACCCAGCGGGCGACGCGAGCCCCCGCCATCCGACGGATAGTGTATAATACAGAATCGTTGACCGCAAGACAGGACAACTGAACCTTTAGGAATCCCATGATCAGAGTATCCGATTTAACCATGCGCCTCACCGGAGGCGGGCGGACGATCACCATTCTTAACGGAATCAACCTCGAGGTCCCCGAAAAACAATTTCTGGCGGTGGTGGGACCTTCCGGCAGCGGGAAGTCGACGCTGCTCGGATTATTGGCGGGGCTGGATCACCCGACCGCGGGTTCGATCCGGATCGACGGAATTTCCCTGACCGATCTGGGCGAGGACGAACTGGCCCGCCTGCGACGGGAGAAAATCGGGGTGGTCTTCCAGTCGTTCCATCTGATTCCCACCCTGACCGCCTTTGAAAACGTCAAGGTCCCTCTGGAACTTCGCGGCGATCCCGACGCCGACCGGCAGGCGCTCCGCTTCCTGGAAGAGGTCGGCCTGTCGGACCGGAAGGATCACTATCCGGTCCAGCTCTCGGGCGGCGAACAGCAACGGGTTGCGATCGCCCGGGCCTTTATCGGCCGTCCCGCGCTCCTGATGGCGGACGAACCGACCGGCAACCTGGATACGGCCAACGGACAGCGCATCATCGAGCTGATTCTCCGTCTTCATCACGATCAGGGAAGCACGCTGATCCTCGTCACGCACGACCCGACCCTGGCCGTCCATGCCGACCGCGTCATCACGTTGCGGGACGGCCGGATCGTCGACGACATGAACCGGGCCCGATCATGAACCGCTTTGTCCTCCAAATGGCCTGGCGGGAGGCACGGAGTTCCTACCGGCATCTCCTGTTCTTCCTGTCGTCCATCGCGATCGGGGTCGGATCCATCGTCGGGACCGGCAACGTCTCGTCCAATTTGGAGGCCATGACGCTTCGCGAGTCCCGCAACCTGCTGGCGGCCGATCTCGAGGCCCGCCTGAACCGGCCCCCGTCGTCGCAGGACCAATCCTTCCTGTCCGGCCTCGCGGGCGAAGGCGCACGCTTCATGCGGGTGACCGAATTGAACGGCATGGCGATGACCCGGGATGCGGCCCGTAGCCAGCTGGTGGAGCTCAAGGCGGTGGAGCCCGGATACCCCTTCTACGGCCGGCTCAAGATCGACCCGCCGATATCCGATTCGTTTCGCGATTCGATCCGCGATCCCTTCCTCGACCCGGACGCGGTCTGGGTCCAGGAAGCGCTTCTGCTCCGTCTCCATCTCCGGGTCGGAGACCCGGTCAAGCTCGGAGAAGCGGTTTTCACGATCCGCGGCGTGATCCGCAATGAGCCGGACCGGGCGGCCGGAACCTTTAGCCTCGGGCCCCGGGTCCTGCTCTCTCAAGACGGGCTGCGCCGAACGCGTCTGGTCCAACCGGGAAGCCGGATGACCGACCGCTATCTTTTCAAGGTGACGCCTCCGGGAACGCCCGAGCAATTGAAAACCGAACTGTCCGGTCATTGGTCCTCCGGGTCGGTCCAGATTCACACCTACCGCGACGCCCAGCCGCGCCTGAGGCGTTTTCTGGAAAACTTCACGACCTATCTGGGCCTGGTCGGATTGATCACCCTGATCATCGGCGGCATCGGCGTCGCCAGCAACATCCATACCTTCCTCGCCGAGCGGATCGGAACGATCGCGATCTTGAAATGCCTGGGCTGTTCCTCCTCCGCGATCCTGGTCGTCTACCTCCTCCTGGCTCTATTCCTGGGCGGGATCGGGAGCGTGATCGGAATCTTACTCGGAACGGGCCTTTATCATGTCTTGCTTCCGTTTCTGACCGGGTTCCTTCCGCCCGACTTTTCATTCCAGCCGGCGCCGCTTGCGGCGGTCCGGGGTTTCGCGATGGGCCTGTTGATCACGCTCCTCTTTTCGCTCTGGCCCTTGCGGATGATCCGGACCTGGACGCCGTCCCGCGTTTTCCGGCAGGAGGTCGAGGCCGGACGGAAGGGCTTCCCCGATCGAAGAACCTGGCTGTTCATCGCGATCATTCTGTTCGGTTGCCTGGGGCTTGCGTTCTGGCAGGCCGGATCATGGCGGTTGGGCGGATGGGCGGCCGCGGCGATCGGCGTCGCCGTTCCGCTCCTTCTGGCGTCCGCGTGGGGAACGATCGGTCTGTTGAAACGTCTCGCCGGCCGCGCGCCCCTCGTGCGCCGGTCGTTGACCCTGCGCTACGGAATCGGCAATCTTCACCGGCCGGGACGCCAGATCGTCACCATCGTCCTTTCCATCGGAATCGGGGTGACCATCCTTCTCACGCTGGCCCAGGTCGAGCGAAACTTGATGTCGCAATTGCGACAGAATGTTCCGCAGGACGCGCCCGGCCTCTTTTTCATCGACCTTCAACCGGACCAGAAGCAACCGTTTGAAAACTTAATGAAGGGTTGGAACTTGAAAAAACCGCTCCAACTTACGCCCTTGGTCCGGTCGCGGCTTTTCGCCGTGAACGGGAAGGCGGTGTCGGAGATGAATACCGAAGACCGGGCCGACGGCTGGTATTTCACGCGCGAATACGTCCTGACCTTTCAGAAAGACCTCCCCGATCACAATATCGTTCAACGGGGGACTTGGTGGAACGGGACATCCGGAGCGGACGCCGGCGACGGTACGCCCTTGATCTCGGTCGAAGCGGAAGCGGCGCGGCACCTTGGAATCGATCTCGGTTCCACCGTGACCTTCGACATCCAGGGCGTCCGGATCACCGGCCGGATCGCGAGCATTCGGGAGGTCGACTGGGGGAGCATGACCACCAATTTTTTCTTCATCTTCGCCCCCGGCGCCTTGGATCGGGCCCCCGTCACCTACGTGGCGACCGCCACGACGACGCCGGAGGAGGACCTCCCGGTCCAAAACGCCGTGATCGGCTCGTTCCCGAACGTCACGGTGATCAACCTCCGGGACGTTTTGGAAACGATCGCCGGAATCCTGAAGGAGATCATCCGCACCGTCCAATTCATGGCGGGCTTCGGACTGCTCGTCGGCCTGATCGTGCTGTCGGGCGCGATCGCCGCGACCCGCGCGCGGCGGCGTCACGAGATGATCCTGTTCAAAACGCTCGGAGCGACCCGGCCGACGCTGATGGCGATGATGGCCGTGGAATACGGTCTGCTCGGCCTGATCGCGGCCTTCGTCGGCGGCCTGTTTTCGATGGGCTTGTCCTTTGGCATCGTCCATTTCCTTTTGGATATCCCGTGGCGCTTCGATCCGGCGGTCCTTCTGATCGGGTTGATCGCGACGGTGATCCTGACGACGACCGGCGGTTTCCTGACCACCTATCGTATCTTGGGACAAAAACCGCTGGCCGTCCTGCGGTCGGAATGACGCAAGGCCGGCCGCCCCGACACAATTCCGCTTGCACAAGAGGCTGAACCATTGGTA
>DATIYJ010000027.1 GCA_035517655.1 Nitrospiria bacterium
ACGGCGATCAGTCTTCCCAACTCGTCATAAATGTAGGTTTCGTCGCTGGCCTGGGCTTGGATAATATTGGAAACGATAAGAACGAGGAGATAGAAAAAAGCGGCTACAAGAGGTCTCTTCACCGACTACGCCTTTGGCAAATCCCGAGGTAATGGTCCATCGGGATGTAATTTGCTACAGGGATGATCGAATGGCAATTCTCGCGTTTTGTACAGGAAATTTTTCTACTTGTCAAGACCTAAAAAATCCCTTATCAACCCAAAATAGAAATGCCTTGCAAAGTGCCTTTGGCACCCTCGTTGACACACCGTCGGTATCTGTGCTACGCTACCCCCCTCTTTCCGGAGACGGCTTCGTGGATAATAAACTGTTGTCGGTCGAGCGGTTGATCGGCCTTACCATGATCATCATGGGTTTCCTGAACGTTCTGCTTTCCATCGAACACGACCTGGACATCATGCCCGTGATCATCTTCCTGTCCGGCATCGTCCTGTTCGTCCACAGCAGCGTCGAGACCTGGCATAAATGGGGCGTGATCATCCTTGTGATCGCGGCCGGCGTTGTGTTCAAGGTCTACGAGGTTGATCCGCTGGTCACCTACTGGTATAAGATGATCCTGTTCTACGGGACGATCCTCACCGTCATCGTCTTCATGCTCACCCACCGGGTCAAGTCAAGCTCATGAGCGCCGAACGCCTCAAGGGACTGGAACTGGAGATCGATCAGTACCGGATCGCGCAGGAGCCTTTTTACATTCCGGTCCGGAGCGAGGCCGAGCTTTTCCGCACCGCCTACCGGAATCGGATGCCGGTCATGCTCAAAGGCCCGACGGGCTGCGGCAAGACCCGGTTCGTACAGCACATGGCCTTCCAGCTCAAGCGCCCGCTGATCACGATCGCCTGCCATGAAGACCTGACGGCCTCGGACATCGTCGGGCGTTATCTCCTCCGGGGCGACGAGACCGTCTGGGTCGACGGGCCGTTGACCCTTGCGGTCAAGCACGGCGCGATCTGCTACCTGGACGAGGTGGTGGAGGCCCGCAAGGACACGACGGTCGTGATCCACCCCTTGACGGACGACCGGCGGATTCTTCCCATCGAGAAGAAGGGCCAGGTGATCGAGGCGGTGGACGAGTTCATGCTCGTGATTTCGTACAACCCGGGCTATCAAAGCGTGCTCAAGGAACTCAAACAGAGCACCAAGCAGCGGTTCATGGCGATCGAGTTCAACTATCCTCCGAGGGAAATGGAGGTCCGCATCCTGCAGCATGAAACCGGCCTGGGCGAGGCCGTCGCGCAAAGCCTGGTCAAACTGGGCGAGAAGGTCCGGAATTTGAAAAACCACGGACTGGAAGAGGGCGTCAGCACGCGCCTGCTGGTCTACGCCGGCGAGCTCATCCAAAAAGGCATCGACCCCCGGACCGCGTGCGAGGCGGCCGTCACCCAGCCCATCACGGACGACCCCGATATGCACCGGAGCATCTCCGAAATCGTCAACTCCATCTTTCCCTGATCGGCCATGACGGACCCCAAGCAACCGGTGTCGCTCCCGCCCGCGTTGGCCCGCTTTTCCGGCCGCGAGCTGGACGACGAAAGCCGGAGGGCGTTCCTGGAGTCGTTGGCCGCCCTCAGCCCGTCGGACCGGAGCACGCTCTTCGAATTGCTGGAAGAGCTGATCGGGGCCTCGCCGAAATCGGCCGCGATCGGTCTTCGAAATCTGGCCGACGTCCTTCGGACCCTGGGACCGACGCCGACCCTCTCCTGGCTGGACCTGGGCACGGCGATGGCCTCCCGGTCCTCCGCGGCGGCGCAGAAATATTTTTCGGAGAGCCCGGACCTTCTGTCCGAAATCCCGCCGCTCCGGCGGCTTCCGCTCCTGCGGCTGGGGCTCGAGCTCAGCGACGGTCATGCCGGCGTAATCATGGACTTCCTTCGGGCCTGTCCTCACCTGCCGGCCGAAGTCGGAACGGACGACTTGACCGTCTGGATGGAAACCGGACGTCGGCTGGCCGAAGAGGATACGGTGCTCGCGGTCGAGTATTTCCGGATCAGTCCGATGGTCCTGCGTCAGATCCCGATCGGCGATCTTCCGCGGTGGGTCGAGTTGGGCCGTCGCCTCGTCGAGCCGAACACGCTGGGAAAACCCGACTATCTGAAAGCGATTGAATTTTTCCGCCTCAGCACCGAAACCCTCGCGAGCCTCGAACCCCCGGACCTCCGAAAGCCCTTCCTGGAATTGGGAGTCGTCCTGTCTTGGAGATCGGCCGCGCTTGGAATGGACTATCTTCGATCCGCTCCGACGATTCTTCGGGAAATCGAAGCACCGGGCGATCGCCGGCTGTTCCTCTCCCAGGCCCTTCGATTAGCCGAGGCTGTTATATCGGGGGGCCGCTCCGGCGAAGAAAGGACAGGGTCCTCCCATGCCCCCCGCACCCCCGCGCTCGCGCCCGCGGAGCCGTATGCTCGCTTTAACCGGGAACCGGGCATCGTCCTGGACTATCTGCGGGAAGGCTCGAAGGCGTTCCGGACCTTCGGATATAACACGGCCGACTTCATGGCCTGGGTGGACGCCGGTCTGACCTTGCTGACCGTGAATCCCGAGCGCGCCCGGGCGTTCTTCAGCGGACGTTCGAAAACCGGGCAGGAAACGGCCGAGCGTCTCATGGGCGGACTGTCGCTCAAGACGGTCGGCCGGACGCTGGCGTTGTACGCCGAGGGCTTGTCCGGACGGGCCGTCGCGATCAAACCGACGACCGATTTGCCGGAAAGCCTTCGCGAGACGGTCGGCGACGCCCCGACCGGCGACGGGCGGACGATCTATCTGCCGTCCCGAATCCGACTCTATCCCGATGACGAGGACAATTTCCGCTTGTACAAGACCGCCACGCTGCATGAAGCCGGCCACCTCGAATTCGGAACGTATCAACCCGACTTCGCGGAGCTGCGGGACCTTATCCAAGAGGTGCGGGCCGAATACGCCCGCCTGCCCCTGCCCGTCCGGCAGGCGGGGGACGGGCGGGGCCAAGATCTTTCGGATTCCGGCTCCGTCCAAACGGCCGCGGATTATTTCAACCTCTTTCCGAGCCCGGTCTGGGCGCGATCGCTTTGGACCGTTATCGAAGACGCCCGGGTCGATTTCCGGATCCGCGCGGATTATCCCGGAGCGCGCCGGGACATGGACCGGATCGTCGCGATGGATCTTGAGTCCCGGCCGAAACTGGAAGGCCTTCCTCCCCGGGCGGCGGTCTATGAAGCGTTGCTCCAGCTCTCGGTCACGGACACGACCGAGGTCCCGCTGGAGCTGGCCGAGACCGTCTCGGCCGCCTACGATCTGCTGCTCGAGGTCAAGAACCCGGCCGCGACGGCCTCCGATTCCTTGAAGGTTCTGGCCCGCCTCTACCGCTTTCTGGAGGAACAATTCCGGCGCTGGCCGGCCGTAAAGGGGGAAAGCGACCCGCTGGGCGTGCAGGAAAAGACGCCGGATCCCCATGCGGATCCGGCGGCCGATCCGACCGCGGCTTCGCCGCGGCGCGAGACGCGGCCTTCTCCGTCCACGTTTTCCTACCGCGGTGTGATTCAGCCCGATCGGGTCCGGTCCGGTCCGGAGGAAAAGACGGTTCCGATCGATCCGGGCCGTTTCGGGTCCGTTCCCCCCGCATCCTCCGCGGGAGAGTCCCAGAAAAAAACATTGGAGACCGCCCAAACGGAAGGGGCGCCGAAAGAAATTGCGCCCGATCCCGGATTCCAAAATGCTCCAACCCATCCGGAGCCCGCCCCGGACGCCGAGACCGCGACCTTTCTGTACGATGAATGGGACGACGCGGCCCAGGAATACCGCCCCCGGTGGTGTCGTCTGCGCGAGCACCGTCTGCAACCCGGATCGAGCCAAACGGTTCGGCAGACCCTCACCTCCTACGCGCCGGTCCTGAGGTTGCTCCGGCGCCATTTCCAGAGTTTGAGGCCCGAGGCCTTCCGAAAAGTCAAACGTCAGGCCTACGGCGATCAGCTCGACCTGGACGCCATCGTCGAGGCCCGCACCGAGCTCCGGAGCGGTCAGACACCCCGGGAAAACCTCTACATCAAGAACGAGAAGCTGGTGCGGGACGTGGCCGTCGCGTTCCTGATCGATCTGAGCGGCTCGACCAGCCGGCAGATTCCGTCCGCCCGGAAGCGCGTCATCGACGTCGAACAGGAGGCCCTGATTCTGATGGCCGAGGCCCTTGAGGCCGTCGGCGACGCCTTCGCCATTTACGGCTTTTCGGGGGATTCAAAGGACCGCGTGGACTTCTACATCATCAAAGACTTTTCCGACGCCGTCAATCCCCTCGTCCACGAACGAATCGGCGCGATGCGCTCCATGAACCAGAACCGGGACGGAACCGCCATCCGGCACACGCTCGCCAAACTCGAGCAACAACCGGCGAAGACCCGCTTGCTCCTCCTGATCAGCGATGGAAAACCGCTGGACGCCGGCTATGCCGGCGCCTACTCCCTCCAGGACACGAAGCGGGCGCTGAGGGAAGCCCGGATGCGCGGCGTTCACCCCTACTGCATCACGGTCGACCGGGAGGCGAGCCGGTACGTGACGGAGATGTACGGCGAGGTCGGTCATACGATCATCGACCGGGTGGCCACCCTTCCGGACAGACTGCCCCGCATTTACAAACGATTGACGACCTGAACGACGGGAGACGCCGAACCGATGACCGCGACGCAGAACGAGCCGTATCACGGCTGGATCTGGGACATGTTTCAGGAGTACGTCCGAAAGATCACCCGCACCGCTTCCACCGGGGCAATGCCGCTGGTGGAAATGCAGTCCCGTTACCGCACGATGCACCGGGACTTCGACATCAAGATCATGGTGAGCGACAAGGTGGGGATGATCGTCCAGTTTCTGGACCTGGACCTGTATCGCTTTTCCGACTTCGAGTCCCTCCTCCAGCCCTCGTCGTTTATGAATTTTCTTTCGGAAAAATACGGCGGGGGGAAATACAAGGTGAACCTCTATCACGGCGGGACCTTCATCGCCACGAAGAATTTTAAAATCGAAGAAGGTCCGGAGAAGTGGCGGGACCTGTTGCAATCGAGGGAAGGCCCGAAGGGGTGACGGCCCGCGGGCTCAGCGGGAGCCCCGACGCAGCAGGACGACCTTGATGGTTTCAAAAATGATGGTCAGGTCCAGCCATATCGAAAGGTTTTTAATGTAGAAAAGGTCGTACTGAAGTTTTTCCAACGCGTCTTCCATGGAAGCCCCGTAGCTGTATTTGATCTGGGCCCACCCCGTGATCCCCGGTTTCACCGTGTGGCGCACCGCATAGTATGGAATTTCCCGGAGCAACACCGCCACAAAAAAAGGCCGTTCCGGGCGGGGCCCCACAAAGCTCATGTCGCCCTTCAAAACATTGATCAGTTGCGGCAGCTCATCCAGCCTCGTCCTGCGAAGAAAGCGGCCCACCGCCGTGGTCCGGCTGTCCTGGTGCTGAGCCCAGACCGGCCCCGTCGCCGCTTCCGCGTCCACGCGCATCGATCGAAACTTCAACAAGGTGAAGATTTTTTCGGCCTCCCCCACCCGCTCCTGGCGGAAGAATACCGGACCGGGGGAATCCATGCGGATCAGCAGCGCGATGATCAGAAAAAGCGGAAAGCTTGCCAGCAGGGCCGCGGTGGCCAACAGAACATCCATGCCGCGCTTGGCCATGCGGGCCAGACGGTATTGGCGGAACCCCGATGAAAAAATAAACCAGCTGGGTTTCAGGTTTTCAACGATGATCTTTCCGACCAACCGCTCATAGAAATTGACGCCGTCTTCGACCCAGGTCCCCTGGAACTTGCATTCCAATAAAACGTTTACGGGCAGTTTGCCCCGGCGGTCCTGGAGCGCGACAATGACACGGTCGATATTATGTTGGGAGACGATGGCGGAGAGGACGGAGTAATCGCCGATGACCTTCGGGTTGACCACGCTCTCCCCCAGTTTCTTCGGGTCCTCGTCGACAAAACCGACGATCTCATAATTCCCCGGATGGTTTTGCAGCACCTCTTCCCCGATCTTCCGGGCCAGGGAACCGGAGCCGATGATGACGACCCGGTCCCTCAACGGTCCGATCCGGCTGAGCCGGTCGCACGTCCATCTCCAGCCGATCACCGCGAGAGGAAGCAGGAAAAGCGTGATCAGAAAAATCCCGCGCCCGATGATCAAGGACGGAAAAAGATAATAAACCACCGCCAAGAGGATCGCGGCCGCCGCCAGAGACTGGATGAATTTGATCGCCCACTCGCGGGGCTGGTTGAGCAAGCGGATGGCATAAAGATCGTTGTAATAGAAGCTGAGCTGGCAGATGGACGCGATCAGAAACGCCTTGTAGTAGATGAGACTGTAGGCCAGGGGATCCGAGCCGTCAACGAGAGATCGAACCGCCACGGCGAGCAGAACGAAGAGGGAGATCAGCAGGTTCTCGACAAATATGAATCCGATGCGCCGGATTAATTTTCCCCGACTGGACAACAACATGGCTCACGTCCGTTTAGGCACTCTATTTTATTTGGTGATGATAGTAGTAGTAGTGCGACATAAATGCGCTGACGTTGTTTAACACGATGCCGACGATCTTATCGGTATCCAGATCGGCCATGGCCCGCTTCACGATATGCTGCGGGGTGTGACCGGCCCAGATGACCATAATCAACCCGTCGACCAGTTCGGTGATCACACTGGCGTCGGCCAGCGGAAGAATGGGTGGAATGTCCAGCACGATATAATCATACCGGCCCTTCATTTGCTGTAAAAATTCCCGGGCCTGATCCGAACTCAACAGACGGAGGTCGTCCCCCAGACTCTTTCCGGCCGGCACCACCGTGAGACGGCCGTCAAAGTAGGTCAGGCCGACGTGG
The DNA here is from genome assembly GCA_035517655.1 of Nitrospiria bacterium. NCBI lineage: Bacteria > Pseudomonadati > Nitrospirota > Nitrospiria > Nitrospiria bacterium. The sequence goes on from DATIYJ010000027.1 coordinate 6,894, forward strand.
GACAGATCGGTCTGCCGGGCTAAAAGATTGACCAGACCCCCGTTCATCGTCCGGCCCAAAAGTCGGGCCAGGGTGGGGTTCTTGAAATCGACCTCCAGGAGCAAAACGCGGCGGTCGAAGTCCTTGGCCAGCGCCGCGGAAAGGTTGATCGAGGTCAAGGTTTTTCCTTCATTCTGGATGGAACTGATCACCGCGATGATGCGCGGTCCCTTGTCCTTGGAGAGTTTCGTCAGTTTGGCGCACACGACACGATACTGCTCGGCGGCGATCGATACCGGCTCGGTGATGCATACCAGCGTCGGATCCAATTTTTCAGTCAGGCTCGCCGATTTCCTTCCGCGCTTCACGCTTTCGCCCAGATTCGGGATGGAGGCCAGAACGTTGATGCGAAGAACCGACTCCACCTCTTCGGCTTTTTTGAAGGATTTATCCATCATGTCCCGGAGGTAAACCGCCCCTCCTCCGGAGGAGAGACCCGCGAGCAAACCCATCAGGACGATCCTGAACAGATCCGGTTTATACGGCGTGGTCGGCAAAACGGCGGGATCGAGAATGCGGAATTGCTCCCCCTTCTGCCGCTTTTCAAGATTTTCCGAAATCTGCGCGTTGAGTTTCTTGTCCAGCAGGGATTGATAATGCTGCTTGGTGCTCTCGTAGTCCCGCATCAACGCCAGCATCTGCTGCTCGCGAAGCGGCGCGTTTTCCACGCGGTCCTCGTAGGCCTTCATCTCCGCAACAATCTGTTTTTGTCTGTCTTCCAGATGACGGATTTCAAGAAGGGTTTGACTGTACTGTCCCTGCAAATCGTCCCTCGGAACCGCCTCCGTCTCGACCGTCCCCTTTTTCTGGTCCCCGTCCTTCGTCTTGCCGGCACCCGGTTCTTTGACGTCGGCCGCATCCGCCTTGAGCTGCGTTTCCAGCTCTGTGATCTCACTTTTCAGACGAATAACATCCGGATACTTGTCCGTGAAGCGCGTTTGCAGATCCGTCAGTTCGCTTTGCAACCGGACCAACCTCTGGGCCGGCGTCATCGCCTGCAATGGATCGGCCGTCGCGCGATCCGACTCGGACGGCGCCGGCCTGGAACTGCTCTCCAATAAAATGGCCCGTCGTTCCTTGGCTTTGGACAAAGCCTCGCCGAGAGTTTGTTGCTCGAGTTGAAGCCGATCCAGGGTCCTCAGGTTGGCCGTGGTTTGTTCGGGAAGTTCTCCCATGAATTTCTGTTTGAACTGCCTGATCTTCGTCTCCTGCGTCTCCAACTCCGCCTTGATCTCGTTCAGTTCGCTGTCCAGGAAGTCGGAAGTCCCCTCCACAAACTGTTCGCGCACCTTGAGATTTTGTTCAATAATCAGGGAGGCCACTTTATTGGTCACCAACATCACGGTGCGGGGGTCCGGGCCCTCGTACGAAATGCTGAACGCCTCGATGTCCCGGGCTCCTCTCTCGACCTTGACCTCCACGTGTTGCTGCATCGTGTCCACCAACGCGTCGGGCGTCTCCTTCGCGCCCTCCTTATAAAGCCCGAGGTCGTTTATGACGGACTGCAGGAAGGACCGGCTGGTGACCTGTTGCTGGATGTTGCCGAGCCTTGCGTCGATGTCGGTCGAAACGGTCGATTTGACATAGTCCTCCGGAACCTTCTGCTGTTCGACCATGATCAACGTCGAGGCTCTGTAGGTTTTGGGGAGCACAAAACACAGCACAAGGCTGATAATCACGGACAACGTAAACGGGATGATCAGATACCATCGCCGGCGCGACAACATCTCCCAATAATCCTGCCAAACCATCTCGTTCACTTGCGCGGACATCCGACCTCTCTTAAGACCATTTCGCCCGCAGCGTAAAGCTGCATTGATTGTCGATCAATCCGTCCTGATAACTTCCGAACGTTTCCTGTCGGAGGTACCCGTACGTCAGATCGCTCAGCAACCACGACGTAACCTGGTAATGCAGTCCCAGGCTTGCGCCCTGAGAACGGATATCGATCAGCACACCGGTCCTCTTCTCCGCGTTCGTGGAATAGTTCCGGGCAACGTTGACGGAAACCTCCCCGCCGAGACTCGGGGTGAATTGTCGGCTCAGGGAAAGAGCCCCGGTGTCCGTGATCAGCGCCGTATTAACTATGCCGCTGAAGGTATTCGTTTCCTGACTGACCCGGGCGTTCAACCGGACCTGTTCCTTAAACTGCCTCGATATCGACAGACTCCCCTGCGCCGAGAATTCCGGCCGATTCTGATCCGGGAGTATCATGGCGACCGCGCCTCCCTCGACGGTCCCGGTCATGATCGGAGAAAATTCATGCTTATCTCCCACGCTGATCGAATGAAGATGCGTAATCGGCCCACCGTAGGCGTTCACCCGGCTATAGGAATAACCGGTCGTGACCACATCGGTGCGGCTCACATCATGGCCGACGCTCAGTTGGATATGGTTCGTTTGGGTGTCGATCAGCGACGGGTCCTGGAAATTGGTGTAACTGTTGCTATACGCCACCTCAATCCTCGTCAGGGTTGACAGCGGCGTCGTATCATCGATCCCGAAGACGTTCGTAAACGTTCTCGTCAAAGGCGTGATGACCCCGCCGGTGGTCACACCCGGAGAAGGGGTCACCAACGATTGAAAATTCGGCAATGTCGGCGTATACGACATCAGTTCATGAACATGAAACGTGGAACCTTTGGGCAACGCCGACATCAGCATCCGGCCGAAATCCGTGTCCAGGGACAGGTTTTGGAGGACCTGATTTAAGTTGTGATGATTCGCGAATAATTCCGCTTGAAGACCATAGCTGGCCGTGACGTCCATATTCGTTCCTTGATATTTCATTCCCACCTGCGGTCCGATCACATAGACCATGTCCGACTGACCGTCGGGAAGAAGCTGCACGTTGGAGTCGTATCGAGTCGTCAAATCCAACTCCGAAAACCATTGCCATGCTCCTTGAGCGGGGCTCGGAACAACGATCATCCCTACGATCAGCGCCGAAACTGTTTTGATAAAATGGCTGCCGCTCAGTTTTTCCTCATTTTCCTCGGCGTCCTTCAGGGGACGACGATGGTGTCCCCCGATTGGATCACGAGATTCTTCTTGGGATCTTCGCTCGAAATGATGTCATCATAGCGGACCCGGAACTTGACCTCGGTGGCGTTCAGAGGATCCTTGCGAAACAGCGCCATCCCGTTTTTAGAAGCGAACGGTGTAAACCCTCCCGCCACGGAAATCGCTTGCAGGACCGTGGTCCGCTCCTTTAAGGGATACTTTCCCGGCCGGGCGACTTCCCCGGTTATGTAATAGAAATAACTGTTAATGGTGGTCACCAAGACCGAGATCTCCGGAGTGGCAATGTAATCCTTCATCCGCCGGGTCACGATCGTTTTGAGTTCTTCCGTGGTCAGACCGCTGGCTTGAACATCCCCGACCAAGGGCAGCGAAATTTTCCCGTCCGGCCGGACCGTCACCGTCCGCGTGAGGTCGGCATTCTTCCAGACCATAATCTCCAACACGTCCTCCGGTCCAATGCGGTACTCATCCACCACCCGTTGACCGTCGATCTGAGGCCGTGGAAAATCAACCAACAACGAGTTGCTCTGGGTCCGGATGTCCGGCTTAAGGAACTGATTGAGGAGCACCTCCAACTGAACGGCCGGGGGCGGAGATTGACCGTCGCGAACGGTGATCTCACGAATCGCCCCTTTATCCACCTTGATCGTGTGATCGTAGGAGCCGCGGGTCATGGAGAGAAGATTGATGACCACCCTCGGTGGATTATCCAGCAGGAGGTACGTATAGGTAATGGGCTTCTCGCCTTGAACCACGATTTCCGTTTTGTCCGAGAGGTCCATCACACGAAGGTCGGTGATGGACGGACCTCCTTTGGGGGTTGAGTCCGGTCGATGCGGTATCGAACCGCAGGCCGCCGCCAAGAGGCCGAGCGCACCCATCAAAACGGTTCTGCAATGCGGTCTTAAGAATCTCATCTACTCCATTCGCTCAATCCGGCATGCTGACCAGATTGCCCCCTCTTTCCTGGGCGTTCATCAGCAATTGTTCCGACTTTTGGATCAACCCCGCAACGTCGTTGGCCGTCGTCGGGAAACAGGACACGCCGATGCTGATGGTGCGACGGTCTTTCTCCGTGCCGGAATCAAAGGTGTAGTGCTCCACCCGCTCACGAATCCGCTGTCCGACCTTGATGGCGTTCTCCAAATCCGTATAATGAAGGACGATAAAGAAACTGCTGTCGACCCGCTTTCCGAGAAGATCGGTCCCCCGAATCTCATCCCGCATCAGAAAACCCAACGTCCGATGCACGGATTCTTCCGCCGCGTCCGCGGCGCGGCTCTTGAGGCCGTCCAATTGAACCACCAGCAGCGAGAAATAATACAAATACCGGGTCGCCTTTCGAACTTCAAGTTCCAAAAGATATTCGAAAAAATTTCTGTCGAGGGGCTGGACCCATCGGTTGTCACCCCGGTTATCCGGATTGGATGAATTCGACATCATGACTTTTTCTCCTCGCTAGCCCATGACGATTGATCTACAGTGCGCAGGATATCGGACTCAGGTTAGCGGACCGGCTCGGACGTGTCCGGCTCCCCCTCCAAATTGCATTGTCGGATCTTGTACAAAAGGGCCTTATAGCTGATTTTCAGGAGCCGCGCCGCCTCCTTGCGGTTCCAACGCGTCTGCTCCAGGGCTTTCAGGATCGCCTCCCCTTCGGCCTTTTTCATGGCCTCGCGTGCGACCTGCTTAAGGGGCAAAAACGCGGAAAGATGACCCGCCTCCTTCACACGCTCCACGGCCGGAGGTTGCGGTTCCGCCGAGTTCGACAGGTCCGGAACAGGCTTGGAGTTGATCTTGTTGCGTCCTTCCTTCAAATACTGGTGGATAATCATTTCTTCCTGGCCCATGATCACGATCCGTTTGACAAGGTTCTCCAGCTCCCGCACATTACCCGGCCAGTCGTAGTTCATCAGATGTTGCATGATGTCGGCCCCAAGCTGACGGCATGCTTTATTGAATTGTTGATTGTACTTCTGCAGGAAGCATTCGATCAACATCGGGATATCCTCTTTGCGGTCCCGAAGCGGAGGAAGTGATATGCTGACGACGTTCAGCCGATAATAGAGGTCCTCACGAAAGGTTCCCTCCGCGACGGCCTTCTCAAGGTCTTTGTTGGTCGCGGCCAGAATTCGAACATCCACTTTTTGTTCATTCCCTCCCAGCAGGGCGAACTCCCCCCGCTGCAAAACGTGAAGGAGTTTGGATTGAAGCTCGAATGGAATATCGCCGATCTCATCCAAGAAGATCGTCCCGTGATTGGCCATTTCGAACTTTCCGGGACGTCGGCGGAAGGCCCCCGTGAAGGACCCTTTTTCGTACCCGAACAACTCGCTTTCAAGCAGACCTTCCGGGATCGCGGGGCAGTGCACCGTGATAAACGGTTTCCCCGATCGATTCGAACATTCATGGAGACTCCGGGCGACCAACTCTTTCCCGGTCCCGCTTTCTCCCCGAATGAGAATCGTCACATTCGTATTCGAAACATGATCGATGACCGCCCTGACCTCCTGCATGCGGTGGCTGGATTCCAAAAGCAACTGGGGATGATATCCCTTTTGCCCGCTCACCGGCATTGGGGTGACAAGGTCATTCGGCGGTAGAACCGCGCCCCGAGATTCTTGGAAAGCTTCCAAGATATGGGTCTTCAGCTCTTGAGGAAGAAACGGTTTGGTTACAATTTTCCATGAAGCCGTGGACGACAGGTCATTTAAAAATGGAACCTGGATCTGACCCGTCAGCAGAATCACCTTTGTGGAATCCCCAAGTTGCTTGAATCTTTGCAGGTACTGTAGGGTATCGGGATTAATCCGCCAAAGGTCGTAAACGACCACTGCCGGTTTAACGGAAGCCAATTCTTCCCAAAAGGACTCCGGATTCAATGCCATATAAATTTTTTGATCAAAATGAGATATAAAACTCTTCAAATAATTCCTCATAATCGGATCACTGCTAATGAGGAATATCGGACTATTCACCATAGAATTATCCGTCAAACCGGTATATGGCATATTTTTGCCATTTCCTTTATTCGGCATAAAATGGAAAAACTTTTCCATATTATAGCATCTTCTAAGCTAAATAATATGAGTGAGGCAATCCGAGTGTCAAGAAATATTTGAAGATTACGGATTACCTATTTCAGGCGGATTTCTTTTTGGCCAAACCGGTCAAAATAATAAGACCGATTCCGATGAAAAGAGTTGTCATAACCTCGCTTCTTTTCAGGAGTTCCGGCGAAAAACTAAAAATAACCCCTATAATCAAAAACGCGGAACCAGAAAGCACGATAAAGATCTGATTGTAGCGTCTCCACATGGTCTGATTCTCCTTAATTTAATATCCGCTCTTATACTTTGCAACTATCAGACCAGAAAATCGGTTGGTCCAAATTCAAATCTCCATTATATATACTGCCACTTAAAACTCCGTTGCAAGACCCAACATGATACTGTTGAGTTTGTCTCTCGTTTTGGCCCCCGTCACACCGCCGGACCGTGTGCCTGATCCGGAATAACTTGAGATCAAATCACTGAAAAGATAGCGGATTGAAACCCAAAGATTCGACTGCAAACGATAACGTCCTTCTGCGCGAAATCCGATCGACCAGGAGGAAGAGTCGTCCCCGCTGGTTACCGGATGCTCATCCACCCTCAAGACCGGCTGATAATCAACTCCAAAGCGGACGTTCATTTTCAACGTGAGCGGAAGTCGCGCTTCCAGCCCCACGCTTGGACCCCGATACCGGGCGTTGCTCAGAAACTGATTATCCGTGTCGGAGACCCGATCAACGTACCAACCGTATCCCGCACGGCCGATCAACTCCAACCCGGTCGTTTCGGGCCATAGAAATACGCGATAGATCAAATGGGTGGAATACCAATAGGGTCTTGTCCTGACGTTAACCGAGCTGCCGCCCAAACTCTCGATCTTCGCGAACCCGATTTGATAGCTTGCATCCAGCCCGAGAGAAGAAAGCATCCAGAGTTCACCGGAAACGCTCGCCAGGGGAAAGGCCGACAATTTTCGGTCGAACACCAATTGGTCCGAATCCAGACGGTAAGCCGACCAGGCCGTTCCCGCATCCACGGCCAGTTCTCCCTTCGAGATTTTCCGCGCCGGGGCCGGCTTCCCGTGTCCCTCCTCTTTCCGGGCCGCGGCGTCCAAGATCAACCATTCCCGCTCTTGAGCGGCCAGAAGCTCTTTCTTTTTTGAGTCCATATCGGATAGAACCGCGGCGGATGGTTTAAAAGCCACGTACTGGCCCGGGCCAACGACCTGGCCTTTTTCCAAACGGAGCGGTCTTGCAATGGAGAGCCGTTCATCCGCGCGAACAACGGCGAATGTTCCCACGTTCACTTTCTCCATCCCGATGACCTCCTGAGTAAAGGGGTGACGGCGCAGCTTTACAATCTGAAACACCTGCAGCCGCATTCCCTGGCCGAGTCCGTTGAGTTGCCCTGCATTGATCGTGACCGTCCTGCCGTTATTCTGAACAAAGGTGGTCACCGCCTGGTAAGGGATTCTCCCGATCAACTTGCCGACAAGGGTCCGGACCCCTTTCTCAATGGCATCGGGGCTTCTGAAGTTTGTTACGATGGCGTACTCTCGGGCAAAAGACTCGCCCGTCTTCGCCTCCAAAAGGACCAGGTCGATCTTCAGATCATTCCCATTGACTTCAACAATGCCGGTGATAATTCCGTCCAATTCAAACTTTTTCCCGAGGTCGATTAAATCGGATGCGGGCAACGGAAGCTCCTTGGAGAGTTTCGCTTGGGGAACGATTTCAAACCGGAAGGTCTCAGCCATCGCCCGCCGGATCTGGTTTCCGATATTTTTTGCGTACCGTTGGCGGGTCCGATCTTCAGGATTCAGAAGTCCGATTCTTTTGAAAATGATCATCTCGCTCGATGGCGGTTGAACCGGGCCGGCTGAAAACGCGGGCGCCGCGCCGGCGGTTACCAACAATAAAACGACCGCGGCACCGATCCTATAATGGGGATTGGCCAAATTGCCTTCCACTCGATGTGAACCATCCGATCCGGACGACGTCTGAATAATAGAAAGCCTTTAATCTTAACACGAATCCTCAAAAAATACCACTTGCTCGTTAAGGGCTGGGTACGGTACTATTATCTTTCAAGGATTTAACAAAGTTCAGGGACCGGCCCTGAACCCATTGGGCCTCCGATGAAACGCAATTCAGTGGATGTGTCAGGTTATCATGCTCGACGTCAAAGTATTCCTCAATGACAAACTCCTCCGGAAAACGACGTTAGCCAAGAACCGAATAACGGTCGGTCGATCCGAACACAACGATATTGTTCTTTCCGACCCGCTGGTCTCCCGCCTGCACGCGGTGATCGAAAAACGCGGCGGACGATATCTTCTTGAAGATCACAGCACGAACGGGACCTACCTGGACACGGTCCGCGTCGAGGATGTCCAGCCGATGGAGGACGAATGCGACGTCGGCATTTACCCCTTCACGCTCCGATTCAATGTGTTTTCGGACGAGGTGACAAAACCGCTGATCGAATCGAGCCCCTCCGAAAAAATGGAAGAACCGGAATTTATGCCCCCCGAAGCGGACCTGCGGAACCTTCATTTCGGCCTGCTTGTGGGAGAAGACCCTCTGATGCACCGTCTTTACAAGACGATTGAAAGGGTCGCGGACAGCTCGGCCTCGGTTCTGATTCGAGGAGAAAGCGGCACCGGAAAAGAGCTCGTCGCCAGAGCGATCCATTCCCTCAGTCCCCGCCGGAGCGCGCCCTTTGTGGCGTTGGATTGCGCCGCGATCCCGGATAGTTTGATCGAGAGCGAGCTGTTCGGATTTGAGAAGGGGGCGTTTACCGGGGCCTCGGCACTCAAGAAGGGATGGTTTGAACAAGCTCAGGGAGGAACGATCTTCCTGGATGAAATCGGGGAACTTTCCATATCCGCACAGGCCAAATTGCTCCGATTTCTTCAGGACAAATCCTTCAGCCATTTGGGCGGAACCCGCGTACTCGTTTCCGATATCCGCCTGATTACGGCGACCAACAAAGATCTTGAAGAGGCGATCCGAACCGGACAATTTCGATCCGACCTCTATTTCCGGCTTCATGTCGTCCAGATCGAGCTCCCGCCTCTTCGCGATAGGAAGGGAGATATCCCGCTGTTGATCGACCATGTCCTTTCAAAAATCGAAAGAGAACACAAGCTTTCCCAGCGCCCGATCCCCACCCCCAAGGCCATCGAAAAACTTCGGACCTATCACTGGCCCGGAAATGTTCGACAACTGGAAAACACCCTGTACAACGCCTTTATCACAACTTCCCCCCCTCATCTCATCGACGACAAAGACCTTGAAATCCGAGCCGACATCGACACCCCGTCAAAATCATTCGACGAAATCAACAGACAACTGCTGATCGAGACCCTCAAAGGTTGCAACTGGGACACGGCCAAGGCGGCAAACGTTCTGAAAGTCAGCCGGGGAAGCATCTATTATAAGTGCAAAAAGCTCGGCATCAACATCAAACAACTTTCGAAACCCTAGCCACGCGAGGATTTCAAAGTTTTAAAATTATATTCTAATTTTTTGAGATTTCAATCGGCAATCCCCCTCCAAAAAATATCGCAACCCAGCCTTAAAAACTAGCATTTTCAATCATCTGCATGACTTCCGAGCCTGTTTAATTCAACTAGCAAGGCTCTTGCATAACCTATGGGTGAGAATACTCGGCCGAACGAAGTACAACGTCCGGTCATCCTTTGCTCAGAGCAAATCAGGGGAAACCCTGTGACGCAGAGCAACGGGGCTAAAGCCGAGCGAGGATCTGGCTCCGCCAGTCCGAGCGCACAAACGCCATGCCCGCCGAGCCGCCAAAGGGAATTGCTTTGGTGGCTTCTTTCTTGTACAGAAGGGCATGGACGTCATGGATACCACATGGAAATACAGTTACACCCTAAAAATCGCGATCGCAGTCCCGGTTGTCCTCATGATGTTATTTTTCCAGAGTATATCTTCCGCCATGGCCGGTGACGCCGCGTTGACATGGGATCCCAGCACCCAGACCGGTTTGTCCGGATACAAAGTTTACTATGGCACCGCCTCCCACAGCTACTCCACGTCCATTGACGCCGGCAATCAAACCAGTTACACCGTCACAGGACTGGGCACCGGGACTTACTATTTTGCCGTCACGGCCTACGATACCGCCGGGCTTGAAAGCAGCTATTCGAACGAGGCCAGCAAAACCTTTGCCGATACGACACCGCCCGTGATCTCGGCCATCGCCGCCGGTAGTATCAGCAGCTCCGGCGCCGGCATCGCATGGACTACGAATGAACCTTCGGATACTCAAGTCCAATACGGAACGACGACGGCCTACGGGTCCTCCACCGCGCTCAACGGCGCCCTGGTGACCTCGCACGCCCAATCGCTGACCGGGCTTCAAGCCTCCACGCTGTACCATTACCGCGTGCTCAGCCGGGATGCCGCCGGCAACCTCGCGACCTCCGGTGACAACTCCTTCACCACCTCCGCCGCGCCCGACACCACCCCACCCGTCATTTCGGGGATTACCACGAGTAATATCACAAATGGAGCCGCGACCATCACCTGGATGACCAACGAAGCGGCCTCCTCCGAGGTTGAGTACGGAACGACCGCGGCCTACGGCTTGTCCACCACGGTCAATTCCACTCTGGTTACAAGCCACAGTTTCGGGTTGACGGGCCTGGCCGCCTCCACCACCTATCATTTTCGCGTAAAAAGCGCCGACGCCGCCGGCAACCTGGCGACCTCCGGCGACAACACCTTCAGCACATCGGCCGCGCCGGACACCACTCCGCCGGTCATTTCGGGGATCAGCGCAGGCAATATCACAAACATAACCACGACCATCACCTGGATAACCAACGAAGCGGCCTCCTCCCAGGTTGAGTACGGAACGACCGCGGCCTACGGCTCGTCCACGGCTATAAACTCCACCCTGGTCACAAGCCAAAGCGTCGGATTGACTAGCCTGACCGCCTCCACCACCTATCATTTTCGTGTAAAAAGCGCCGACGCCGCCGGCAACCTCGCCGCTTCCGGCGACAACACCTTCATAACCTCGGCCGCGCTGGACACCACCCCGCCGGTGTTGTCCTTGATCAATGCCGGCAATATCACCTCAAACGGCGCGACGATTTCGTGGGGAACCAACGAGCAGGCGACGACGCAAGCCGACTACGGCTTGACCACCGCGTACGGCAACAGCACCACGCTCAACGCCACTCTTCTGAACAGCCACAATCAGACCCTAACCGGACTCACGGCCTTGACGGTTTATCATTATCGCGTGAAAAGCGCCGACGCCGCTGGTAATCTTGCCGCTTCCGGCGATAACACCTTTACAACCTCGGCCGCACCGGACACCACCCCGCCAGCAAACGTCCATAACTTCAAGGCCCAGGCGGGAGCTCGACAAATCACGTTGCAATGGGTCAACCCGTCCGACTCGGATTTTATCGGGGTTCGGATCGTCTACCGGACGGACCGTTATCCATCGGAAACCAACGACGGCACCCTTGACGGCACCCTTCTGGGCGATTTCGCCGGAATGCCGAATCAGCCCATGAACACGATTCAAACCTCGCTCCAGAGCGGCGTCACCTATTATTATTCCGCCTCGAGTTACGACAGCAGCGGGAATTACCAACACACCGCCTATGCCTCGGCGACGGTGATGTCTTCCTCCTCGAGCGATTCCGGGAACCCGGGCAATACGATCGCGAGCGGAGGATGCGGGATGATCCGCCCCGGCAACGGCAGGCCTTCGGGCCCCGCCCAGGCGGCGGACATGGTGGGCTTCCTGGCCGTGATCCTGATCGCGATCATCAAGAGGGAAATACGGCGGAACAAAATCTTTGACAAGCTTCCCGTGTCGGATATAATGTATGCGTTCGCAGGACATCGTGTAGAATATAATTGCACTGAGGATTCATTTTTTTTAACGGATCACCGGACTGCGATTAATGAAAAAGCCTGACCGTTCTTTTTTGATCGGCACGCTTACAGGTATGCTTATGATCATCGCCTCGGCCCAATCTCATTACGCCTTCGCGGGAGATGCCGTGTTATCATGGAACCCCGACATGGACCCGACCCTGGCCGGATACAAGGTTTACTATGGAACGGCCTCCGGCCACTATGGAATTCCGGTCGACGTCGGAATTCAAACCACCTACATGGTCACGGGACTGGGCTTTGGAACCTACTATTTCACCGTCACCGCCTATGACAGTTCCGGGATCGAAAGCAGCTACTCGAATGAGGTCAGCAAAACTTTTATCGACACAAGCCCGCCGCCGTCCCCGACTCCTCCGGACACGACTCCGCCGCAAATCAGCGCCGTTTCGGCCGGCAGCATCACCGGCACTTCGGCCGTGATCGCGTGGTCGACGGACGAAACCGCAACTTCCCAGGTGGCCTACGGCACGACAACCGCCTACGGTTCCGCCACGGCCTATAGTCCTTCGCTCGTCACAAGCCATGCCCAGACCCTGGCCGGACTTCAACCCGGTCAGAGCTATCATTATCAGGTGAAAAGCGAGGACAGCGCGGGCAACCTGTCGGTTTCGGGAGATCTGGTTTTTACCACCACCAGTCCTCCGGATACGACCCCGCCCGCAAACGCCCGGAACTTTACGGCCCAGTCGGAAGGTCAACAAATCACCTTGAGCTGGACCAACCCGCCCGATTCGGATTTTGTCGGGGTTCGGATCCGTTACCGGACGGACCGCTTCCCGTCGGAAATCAACGACGGAGATCTTCTGGGCGATTTCACCGGCCAACCGGATCAAGCCATGAGCACGACCCAAACGTCGCTTCAGAGCGGCGCCACCTATTATTATTCCGCTTCGACCTACGACAGCAGCGGGAACTACCAACAAACCGTTTACGCCTCGGCGACTGCGGCTTCTGAGGGTGCGAATACCAGCGTCGGCGGAAGCGGTGGATGCGGCATGGTCTTCCCCACCAACGGCAAGCCTCCCGGCCCCGCTCAGGCGGCGGACATGGCGGCCCTGTTCATATTTGTACTCATTGGACTTATCCGAAGAAAAATCAAAGAATTAACGGTGCATTCTCTATTCTCACTCAACCACACCTTGACCGTTTTAATTTCATCCTCTATTCTTGAAAATATTGAGAACCTCATGCAGGTCGGAGATAACAAGAGAGCGAATAGAGCCACTCGTCTGGAACCGGTCTTAACCCACCTCTTCCTCATCGGCATCTTCACCCTGTCCATTTCCGGCTGCGGGGATTCCTCCGCTTCCGGTCCGGACGTTCAGACCGAAAGTTCCGTCGGCTCGGGCCCGGGAAAGGCCACACTGAGCTGGGACAAGCCGACGATCAACGCGGACGGATCATCCGTGTCGGATCTGGCCGGTTTTAAACTCTACTACGGAACGACCCTCCCGCTGACTCCATACAACGGCCAGGCGATCAAGGTGAAAGGAACAACCGTTTATACGTTGGACGGCTTTGATCCGGGAACTTATTACTTCGCGGTCACGGCTTTGGATGAGAACGGGAATGAAAGTCCGTTTTCCAACGAGGTGAGCAAGGTTATTGCGGGGACATCATAAAAACATGCGGTTTCTAGATGGAATCAGAATTTTTAGGACAGAAAACCGTTTTGTGGCTTATTGTTTAGCCGGGGGGGTTAAGATGCAAATCCATGGCCGGACTAAAAACGTTCTTGCCGCTTTTATCATCGGAGCGGCACTGATGGCAAGCGCGGGAATTTCCCAGGCCGGAACTTATTGGGTCAGCAACACCGGAGCGGCCGCGTGGGCCAATTGCACCGGGACCGCCCCGCTGAACGGAACGGCGGCGTGTTCGGTATCGACTGCGATGAGCAATGCCGTGGCGGGAGACGTGGTAAATTTTCGAGGTGGCACATACACCGTCCCATATTTCTCCGGCACAGGGGATTTAAACAGCGGGGCTTACTATCCCCATAATGCCGGTACGTCTGGCTCACCCATCACGTTTCAAGCCTACACTGGAGAGACGCCAGTTTTTAACGGAACAACGACCAACGGAGGAGTTCAATATTCCGTCGATCTCACCACAGTTTTTACCATTTCGCAGAGTTACATCACTTTTGATGGGTTTCATGTTCAATCCGATGGAGGAACTACAGGTGCTCAGATCCTATTGAAGGGAACTGGCACATCCAGCCGGATCACCAACGTCACGATTCAAAACTGCGAGATCAACGGTGGGACTCATACTATTTCCTCCACTGACAATCGCGACCTTCTGCGAATGGACAATGTCTCTTATGTCCTGATCCACGGCTGCAAAATTCACAATCTTCCAGACACTAATCCAAACGGGGATGCGACCAAATCCTATAACGGGGATCATGTGACCATCGAGAACAATGAGTATTATAATAACGGAGGCAATGCCATCTTCATTAAGGAAAATGGTGATAACTGGACCGTGCGATATAACTGGATTCACGATAACGGAGGCAATGGATTTCAGGGCGAGAATACCAATGGGACAAACGTTACTAATACTACTATTCATGATAATGTAATCGCTAACAACGGAGGTGGAATCGCGTTTAACTGCTCAGTAGGCGCCCAGTGTGGTCCTTCAACGATTTATAACAACACGATTTATGGACCCAATGTGTCGGCCAGCAGCCAAGCCTGCATCTCTTTTACCGAAGCCACGGGCATCGTGATTTACAACAACATTTGCATCGGGTTCACCGGAAAGACGATGGGGTTTGGATATAGTACGGAAGGTATTATAGAGACGGATTACAATAATTTCGGTACTGGATCATTCAAGGTCGAGACCCATACTTATCAATCCAACGATACCACCTATACCTCTTTGACAGCCTGGAAAACCTCTACTGAATTAAATGCCGGGGGTCATCCCGATACGCATTCGATCACATCGAATCCATTGTTTTTAAATTTATCTGGAAACTTAACACTACTTGGGGATTTTGCGCTTTCACTCATTTCACCTTCGCTAGGCACCGGGCAAGGTGGAGCAAACATGGGGGCCGACGTTACAAATGTAGGGACGGGGGTAGCCACCATCAACCCGCCGAGTAATCTCCGAGTGCAATAAGTCATTCCTAAAAGCTCCATCGGATCATCTCCTGTTCCAATTCTACGGTTGCTTCGTATTTCGACACATTAAGAGATACCCTTCACCAAGACATCCCAGCT
Organism: Nitrospiria bacterium; assembly: GCA_035517655.1. NCBI lineage: Bacteria > Pseudomonadati > Nitrospirota > Nitrospiria > Nitrospiria bacterium. The sequence goes on from DATIYJ010000027.1 coordinate 22,197, forward strand.
TCGTTCTTCCCAGCCGTTCCAAAGCATTTCCGACTCGAGCCTCGAAAAATCTCGGAAAAAAAATATCGAACGGATGCGGCAAGAGCGAGAAATAAAAGTAAGTGGAATCCATAATATAAAAATCGTTTTCCAACAACTTTTCTTTAAAAAGAGCCGGCGCATGCTTGCGGATCTCAAACATTTTCCGCTCCATTCTTCCTATGCCCAATATTTTTCTAACCCAATTCATGATTGAAAACAAAAATGCGTTTTTTCCAAGAATTTCGAAGAAATTATCAAAAAGCAAATTAAAAGAATATTTGTTTGTCACGGAGATCAACAAAAGCCCGTCATTTTTCAGCACTCTCCTAAACTCCCGCAAAACGACGTCATCGCCAGCCAAGTATTCAATCACACCCGCGGTCGATACCATATCAAAGCAGTTATCGATAAAAGGAATGTTCTCGATATCCGCCGCCAGGAATGGAATCGTTTTAGATGAATTCGATTTTGAAAATTGTTTCGAAGCCAACGCCAGCATCTCTTTCGATAGATCGATTCCCGTCACATCGTAACCCTTTTCCTGTAGCTTCATTGCAAGTAACCCAGGACCGCACCCTGCATCCAAAACCTTCTTCTTTTTTCGATCCAAGTATTTGTCGATGAAATAAAGCATTTTTTCCTGCCTTACAGACATATACGACCTTCTCTTCGGCGAATACTTATATCTAAGGTAATCATCCGAAACTCGATCAAAATAATTTCTTACATTTTGTCTTTCATTCATGGATGACTTTTCAACGACA
>DATIYJ010000028.1 GCA_035517655.1 Nitrospiria bacterium
TATGATCTTTTCCGTTTCACCAGGCTCTTCCGCACAAACATTGTCCTTCACGAGAAATTCCAGAGCTTTTCGATAGCCAGGACCGGCCACGTTCAACAACTTTAAGGATTCCGCCCAGGCTGCTTCATTATAGATTTCACAAAACTTCGGTGATAGTTTTTCAACGGACTCCGGGAATTTTGTATTTTCATGCGTATAAGGCAATAATCCGTTTAACCCAAATTCCATAACTGACTGACCTCGCAATGCGGCAGCGGAATAATAGGCGATGAATAGCCGTTGACATTTCTGCAGTGGGCATCGAAACACTACTTCAGCATTAATTACGCTTGTGGTTGGAGTATCAGAGTCGTGGATAAAAGAAAAACAGAACGATGGTTGAATCCCTTTATGGCAACAGGGGCAGGTATCCGGCGTTGCTTTGACGGCTATATCTTGTTCGACATTTAAAGAGTTTTTTACTGTAAAACGATTTTTGGGCACGACTACTTATCCGACTACAGCCCCCGGATAAACCAGTTCTGACCGGAGTCTGCTGCGGTTGAGGTTACAACGGTGATGGCTAAATATCCTTCAAGCACATTGGGCATCTGGCCGCGCGTCTCGTTTCCGTCCCGATGTTCTGTATGAGGGGCTTCTGCCATCTCGCAACTGGGAGCGCCCTGATTACGGGGACAGGATAAGGTGTGGGCTCCAAGTCCGCTGCAAAATCCGCAGGCAACTATCGCCGTTATCAAGCGTTTTGAATCCATAACGCGATGCTACCACAAACTGCCAAGAGTCTGTCAAATGAAAAAGCTCCAATGGTTAAGAATTGAAAGCCCCCCCGTTGGATGTGGCTCCCATTAGACATACTTAATCCGCCGTCCGGCCTTTGAGCCGACCGCCGGTGTCCGGCCACTCACTAACCCCCCTTCTCCCTTGACAATATCGTCGTGATTTCTTATGATGTTTGCTCTTGTTTAAGCGTCCGGCCTGTTTTATACTGAACTCAAAGAGTTAGAGAGAGTTTAATCTTTTCAAACGAGTCAATGCTCATCAAAAGATTGATCCGGATTTAACACAGGTTTGATGATGCCAGGGGAATTTGTCCCGAACAATTATCTTCCGATCTTGGTCTTTATCGCGATCGCGCTCGCCTTCGGCGGCGTGACGCTGGTGCTGGGCAAGATCCTCCGGCCCAGCCGGAAGTACAAGGCCAAGCTGACGCCTTACGAGAGCGGCAGCGTCCCTTTTTCGGACGCCCGCATTCCCTTTCCGCTCCGCTACTACATCATCGCAATGATCTTCGTCATCTTCGATATCGAGACGGTCTTTTTGTATCCGTGGGCCGTGGTCTACAAGGAGCTGAAGCTGCTTGGCCTGATCGAGATGGCGGTGTTTATCCTGGTGTTGCTGGTCGGCTATTTCTATGCCTGGAAGAAAGGGGCCTTGGAATGGGATTGATCGACCGGCAGTTCGAGGCCAACGTCCTGACGACCTCGGTCGATTCCGTGGTGAACTGGGCCCGGAAGTCGTCGCTCTGGCCGATGACCTTCGGCCTGGCCTGCTGCGCGATCGAGATGATGGCGACGGTCTCCTCCCGCTACGACATCGACCGCTTCGGCGCGGGCGTCTTCCGCGCCTCGCCCCGGCAGTCGGACCTGATGATCGTGGCCGGCACGGTCTGCCGGAAGATGGCGCCGGTCATCCGTCGGATCTACGATCAGATGCCCGAGCCGCGTTACGTCATCGCGATGGGCTCCTGCGCCACCTCGGGGAATCATTACAACAGTTACAGCGTCGTCCAGGGGGTGGACCAGATCGTCCCGGTGGACGTCTACGTTCCGGGCTGTCCGCCCCGTCCCGAGGCGCTGCTCCAGGGCCTGATGATGCTTCAGGAAAAAATCAAGCACGAAAAGGTTTTTGTAAAATGAATCCGGAAATCGCACAGAAGATTCAGGAAAAGTTTCCGAGCGAGTTCATCGGGCAGAACGAGTTCCGGAACGAGTTGACCGTGACCGTGAAACCGGACCGGATCGTCGAGATCGCCCGGTTCTTGCGGGACGATCCTTCGACGGCGTTCAACCAGCTCTCGGACATTTTCTCGGTGGACAACTCCGGCCGGTCGGCCGGAGTTGATGAGCGTTTCGAGGTGGTCTACCTGCTGAACTCCATCCCGAATCGTCACCGTCTGAGACTCAAGGCCGTCCTCCGGGAAGATCGCTGCGAGATCGATTCGGTCTGGCCGGTTTGGAAGGCGGCCGGTTTCCTGGAACGCGAGGTGTACGACTTGATGGGGATCCGGTTCCGGAACCATCCCGACCTCCGGCGGATCTTCCTGCCGGAGGATTTCGACGGCCATCCCCTTCGGAAGGAATATCCCACCGAGGGAAAGGGATGGCGCAACACCTTTGAGTTCCTTCCCACCGAGGAGCCGCAGACGTAGCCGCCGGATGGAATTCAAATCGCCACAGAATCCCTCGACGGGCCTGAACGAGGCGCCCCTCCACGACACCGAGCCGCGGCCGATCACCGAGGACCTCCCGCTCCGCCGGAGCGAGGAGCTTCTCCTGAACATGGGCCCCCAGCATCCCGCGACGCACGGGGTGCTCCGCGTGGTGCTGGAGCTGGAGGGCGAAAAGATCCTCAAGGCGACGCCGGACCTGGGCTACCTCCACCGGGGCGTCGAGAAGCTGTGCGAGGGCCTGACCTATCAGCAGATCATCCCCCATACCGACCGGCTGGATTACGTCTGCTCCATGTCGAACAACTTCGCGTACGTCCGCGCCGTTGAAAAGCTCCTCGGCGTTTCGATCCCGGAGCGCGGGGAGTACGTCCGGACGATCATCGCCGAGATGCAGCGGATCGTGGGCCACCTCTTCTGGCTGGGGACGCAGTCGCTGGACATCGGCGCGATGACGATTTTCTTCTGGACCTTCCGCGAGCGCGAGATCCTGCTCGACCTCTTCGAGCGGATTTGCGGGGCGCGGCTGACGATGAACTATTTCCGGGTCGGAGGCGTGAACGGCGATCTCAAGCCGGACGTGATCGCGACTCTTCGAAAGTTCCTGAAAGACTTCCCGTCCAAAATCGACGAGTACGACCGATTGTTAATGAACAACCGGATCTGGATCTCGAGGACCAAGGACATCGCCGTGATCTCGGCCGAGGACGCCGTCGGCTTCGGACTGACCGGCCCGCCGCTCCGGGGCTCCGGCGTCCACTACGACGTGAGGAAGGCCGCGCCGTACGCGGCCTACGGCAAAGTCGATTGGGAGGTTCCGCTGGGATCCAACGGCGACACCTACGACCGGTACTGGATCCGGATGCAGGAGATGAAACAGAGCGCGCGGATCATCGCGCAATGTCTGGATCAGCTTCCGGAGGGTCCGGTCCTGACGGACGTTCCGCAGGTGGTGGCCCCGCCCAAGGAAAAAGTGATGCAGGACATGCAGAGTCTCATTCACCATTTCATCATCTTCACGGAGGGCTTTCGCCCGCCCAAGGGGGAGGTCTACTGCGCCACGGAGGCCCCGAAGGGCGAGCTCGGTTTTTCGATCGTGAGCGACGGGGAGCCGAAGCCCTACCGCTTGAAGATCCGGTCGCCGTCCTTCGTTCATCTGGGGGCCTTCGATCACATGGCCCGCGGCTACATGATCGCCGACATCGTCACGATCTTCGGAACCTACGACATCGTGATGGGGGAATGCGATCGTTGAACGCCGTGAGGCGTAAGGAGTGAGGAGTAAGGGGAGCAGGGGCGGACCCCTGTGTCCGCCCGATGGTGAATCATGAATCCCGAAACGAAAAAACCGGAATTCTCGGAGAAGGCCCGAAAAAAGATCGAGGAGATCCTGACGCACTATCCGGACAAGCGGTCCGCGCTGCTCCCGGTCCTGAACCTGGCCCAGGCCGAGTTCGGGTACATCAGCGAAGAGGTGACGGTCATGGTCGCGCGACTGCTCGACCTCACGCCCCCCAAGGTGTACGAGGTCCTGACGTTCTACACCTTGTTGAACGACCGGCCGGTGGGCCGATACCTGATCCAGTTCTGCCGGACGCTGTCCTGCGCGCTGGTCGGGTCGGAGACGGTCCTGGGCCATCTCAAACAACGGCTGGGGATCGAGGTCGGCGAAACGACGCCGGACGGGCTGTTCACCTTGAGAACGGTGGAATGTCTGGCCTCCTGCGGAACAGCGCCCGTGATGCAGGTCAACGGGGTGTTTTACGAAAAATTGACGCGGGAAAAGATGGACCGGATCTTGGACGACCTGAAACGCGGCGATCCGCCGGTCCCGAAGCCGATGGGAGAGAATTGATCCGATAGGTCGCCGTTTGGCACCGGGTCCTGCGGCTCCGGCGGCTTTCGTTTGACCCGGCCAAGGCTCGGCCGCTCAATTTTCCGAAGAAGCTCAACGGAAAATTGGCCCTGACGGGCCGCGTCCTTCGCCAAGCCGGGCGGCCCCAAACGCAAGCCGAGTCGCCTCTCGGGCCCAGTACCAAACGGCGACGAAATGAACGGGGCTGCCGAAGGACAGGACCCGCCGATGGTTTTGAGCGGACGGACATTATGAAATACGAAAAGATGCTTCATAAGAATTTTGAGGTTCCCGGCTACACCGGAAGCCTGGCCGACTACGAACGACAGGGCGGCTATCTTGCGGTCCGAAAAGTTCTCAAGGAATATTCCCCGGCGCAGCTGACCGATTTGGTCAAGCGCTCCGGCCTTCGCGGCCGCGGCGGCGCGGGCTTTCCGACCGGGATGAAATGGGACTTCCTTCCCAAGGACCCGTCCGTCACGAAATACCTCTGCTGCAACGCGGACGAGAGCGAGCCGGGGACGTTCAAGGATCGCGAGTTGATCGAACGGGACCCGCACCAGTTGATCGAGGGGATGATCCTGGCGGCCTACGCCATCGGGGCCAAGGTTGCGTACGTTTATATCCGCGGGGAATTCGTCTACGGAGGCCGGGTGTTGGAACGGGCCCTGGCGGATGCCTACCGGGCCGCTTATGTCGGCCCAAAAATCTTGAAAAGCGGGACCGGAATCGATATCTTCCTCCATCGCGGCGCCGGGGCCTACATCTGCGGCGAGGAGACGGCGCTTCTGGAATCGATCGAGGGCAAGCGCGGTCTTCCGAGGACGAAGCCGCCTTTTCCGGCCATGCACGGCCTTTACGGAAAGCCGACGGTGATCAACAACGTCGAGACGCTGAGCAACCTTCCGCATATCGTGAACCGGGGCGCGGAGTGGTTCGCGTCGCTCGGCTCGCCGCCCAAGAGTCCCGGGATGCGGATCTTCTCCGTGAGCGGGCATGTGAACCGGCCGGGCAATTACGAGGTGCCGATGGGGATCACGCTTCGGGAGCTGATTCATGAACATGCGGGCGGCGTCCGGGGAAACAAGAAGATCAAGGCGATCATCCCCGGCGGCGCCTCCGCCGCGTTTCTGACCGGGGATTCGCTGGATGTCAAGCTGGATTTCGAAGCGATCGCCCAGGTCGGCTCGATGCTCGGCTCCGGCGGCGTCACCGTCATGGATGAGGACACCTGCATGGTTTGGGCCGCGCTCAACCTGATGGAATTTTTTGCGCACGAGACCTGCGGGAAATGCTCGCCCTGCCGCGAGGGGTCCTCGTGGCTCGTCCAGATGATGCGGCGGATCGAGCACGGCCATGGAAGGATGGAGGACCTCGATCAACTGGTCCGGATCTGCAACGGCATCGGCGGCAAGACGGTCTGCGCGTTCGGCGACGCCGAGATCGCGCCGATTTTGAGCACGCTCAAGCACTGGCGGTCGGATTACGAATACCATATCAAGGAAAAAAAGTGCCTGGTCGGAAACCGGAACGGCACGCTGATTTCGATCGGGGGACATTAGAATCCGGTAGGGGCGACGCGCAAGGAGGATGGATTGTCTGATTCAGTCCAGACCAAGACCGATACAGTGAAATTAACGATCGACGGCCGGGCGGTGGAGGTCCCGAAGGGCACGCTGGTGATCGAGGCCGCGCGGAAGCTGGAGATCGAGATCCCGTTTTTCTGCTACCACCAGAAATTGAAATCCGACGGCAACTGCCGGATGTGTCTGGTCGCGGTTGAAAAGATGCCCAAGCTCCAGGTCTCCTGTTCCCTGCCCGTCTCCGAGGGCATGGTCGTCCACACCGGCACGACCGTCGTGCAGGAAGCCCGGAAGGGCGTGCTGGACTTCCTGCTGGCCAACCATCCCCTGGATTGTCCGATCTGCGACGAGGGCGGCCGATGCCCGCTCCAGAACTACTCGCAGAAATACACCGGCTACGGACAGTACAAGGAGGAGAAGCGGATTTACGAAAAGGATTTTTTCAGCCCGCTGATCGAAAAGGAGATGAACCGCTGCATCCAGTGCATGCGCTGCGTCCGCTATTGCGACGAGGTGATCGATTCCAAGGCCCTGGCCTCCGTCAACCGCGGGTATCACATCGAGATCGGCCATTACGCCGAAAAGCCGCTCGACTGCGAGTTCTGCGGCGGCTGCGTCCAGATCTGTCCGGTCGGCGCGCTCCTCAACCGTCTGCCGCTCTATGAATACCGTCCCTGGATGCTGACCCGGACCGAGACGACCTGCGCCTATTGCGCCGACGGCTGCTCGCTCCGGCTCGAAAGCCGTCCGCAGACCCGCGAGGTGATCGAGGTGACCTCGTTCTGGGGGAACGAGACGAAGACGGTCTGGGGAAAAGGCCGGAACGAGGGGGACCTTTGCGCGAAAGGCTATTTCGGATACCCCTTCGTCAACAGCCCGAAGCGTCTGACGAAGCCCCTGGTCCGCGAGGCGGGCCGGAGGGACGCTCCGCTGGTCGAAACGTCCTGGGAAGAAGCCTTGGAACGCGTCGCGGAAGGATTCGGCCGGATCAAGGGCCGGCACGGCGGCGCGGCCGTCGGCGCGCTGGCCTCGGCCCGTTGCACGAACGAGAATCTCTACGTTTTTCAGAAATTCGTCCGGCTCGTCCTCGGCAGCCCGAACGTCGACAGCAGCGTGCGCTACGGGATGGTGAACGCGGCCCGGGCGCTGACCGAGCTGGTCGGAACGCCGCGGTGGCTTTCCTCGTACGAGGAGATCGCCGGCGCCGATTTGATCTTCCTGATCGGCACGGACATCACCCATTCCAACCCGATCGTCGGGCTGAAGGTCAAGGCCGCGGCCAAGAAGGGCGCGAAGCTGATCGTCGGCTCCCCGCTCCGGCCGCGGATCAGCACGTTGAGCCACATCGTCAACCTGGCGACGCGCCATCTGGCCCATCGCCCGGGCGCGGAGCGGGCCGTCGCGATCGGAATGGTGAAGGCCGCGCTGGAGCAGGGGAAGGCGTCCGCGCCTTCTTCCATCGCCCCGCTGCGGGAGGCGGTTTCGAAGCTGTCTTCAAAGCAGATCGAGTCGGCCGCGGGTCTGGGCTACGACGAGATCCGGGCCGCCGTCTCGGAATGGACCGCGGCCTCCCGGGCCGTGATCGTCTTCGGGGAGTCGATCGTCCGGGCGCGGGACGGGTATGAAACCGTCCGCGTTTTAGGAGACCTGGCCCTTCTGACCGGGAAGCTGACGGCGGAGGGATGCGGCCTGGCCCCCTTGTATGAAGAAAATAACGAGATGGGCGCCTATGAGATGGGCTGCGTTCCGGACCGTCTGCCCGGCCTGGGCCGCTTGGACCTTGAGTCGGATCGGGAACGCGTCCAACGGGCCTGGAAGGAGACGATCCCGACCGGGCCGGGACTCACGATGATCGAAATGCTCCGCGCGGCGCGGGAAGGAAGGATCCGGGCGCTCTATCTGATGGGCGAGAATCCGGTCGGGACTCTGCCGGCCTCGGCGGGCGCGGCCGAGGCGCTGGCGGCGGCCGAGTTCGTCGTAAGCCAGGACCTGTTTCTGACCGAGACCGGGAAGCGGGCCGACGTGGTGTTGCCGGCGGCGAGCTTTGCCGAGCAGAACGGGACCTTTACGAATCAGGAGGGACGCGTCCAGCCGGTGCGGAAGGCCATCGAGCCGGTCCACGGGGCGCGGCCGGACTTTGAGATCCTCTCCCAGATCGCGTTCGAGATGGGTCATCCGCTGGCGTATCAGGACGGCGCCGAAATTTCGCACGAGATCGCCCGGCTCTGGCCTGCCTGCCGGCCAGGCGGGCCCGGCTGGCGGGAAATCCCGGGACGGTCGGAGCCGGCCGTCGCGGCGGATGGGTATCTGGGCGGGCGGCTGACCGAGGGGATTTCGGTGCGGTATCGTCTCGATCCCGCGGAGAAGCGCCCCGCGTCGTCCGACGGGCGCTTTGATCTTGTGATGGGGCCGTTGTTGTTCCATTCCGGAAAAATGTCCCTTAAGGCCGACGGCTTGACCAAGATTCAGGACCGGCCGTTTCTTTACATGGCGCCGGAGGATGCCGAGCGCTTCGGGGTGTCGGAAGGGGGGGCGGTGCGGCTCCGTTCGACCTCGGGGCCGGGATCGGTCGACGTCGCGGTCCGGGTCGACGGGAAATATCCGCCCGGGATGGTCTTCTTCCCCGAGTCGTTCAACGAGCCGCCGGTGAAGGATCTGCTGACGGTCGAGTTGGACAAGGAGTCCCGGGTCCCGACGTTCAAGACGGCCGAGGTCATCATTGAAAAGATAACGTAGGGGCAGGGCTTGCCCTGCCCGGTCCGGGCGCGGCCCCGCCAGCCGGACGGGCAGGAAGCGGCGCCCTTACAAGGATTCTGGAGACGGATGAATGGTGAATATCGCGTTGAATTTAATCGTGGTGCTCGTCACAATCGGGGTCGTGATGGTCACGGTGCTGCTTCACGTGGCCTATCTGACCTATTTTGAACGGAAGATCCTGGGATGGATGCAGGACCGGATGGGTCCGATGGAGGTGGGCTACCACGGCTTGCTGCAGCCGATCGCGGACGGCCTGAAACTTTTTTTCAAGGAAGACATCGTCCCGGCCCAGGCCAACAAGATCATTTTCACACTGGCGCCGATCCTGGTTCTGGTCCCGGCCCTGATCGGTTTCGCCGTGATCCCCTTCGGACGGGATCCCATCCATATCTTCGGCCTGACCTTCCGTCCCTACATCACCGACATCAACATCGGGATTCTCTATATCCTGGCCTTCGCCTCGATCGGGGCCTACGGCGTCCTGCTCGGCGGTTGGGCCTCGAACAACAAATATTCGCTTCTGGGCGGTCTGAGGTCCGCGGCCCAGGTGATCAGCTACGAGCTGTCGCTGGGCCTCTCGATCGTCGGCGTGCTGCTTTTGGCGGGCTCGCTGAGCCTCGTCAAGATCACGGAGGCCCAGGGCGGGGGTCTGCTGCACTGGTTCATCCTCCCGCAGTTCGTGGCCTTTGTGATTTATCTGATCTCGGCGATCGCCGAGACGAACCGCCTGCCCTTCGATCTTCCGGAGGCCGAAAGCGAGCTGGTGGCCGGCTTCTTCACCGAGTACAGCGGGATGCGATTTGCCTTTTTCTTTTTGGCCGAATATGCTAACATGATCCTCGTTTCCTGCATCGCCACGATCCTGTTCCTGGGCGGCTGGCACGCGCCGTTCGAGGCCCTGGGATTCATCCCGCCGATCCTTTGGTTCGTCGGGAAAGTTTACCTCTTCCTGTTTTTCTACATCTGGATCCGCGGCACGCTGCCCCGGCTCCGCTACGACCAGCTCATGATGTTCGGCTGGAAGATCATGATCCCGCTGGCGCTGGCCAACATCCTGGTCACGTCGGCGGTCTTGTATTTTGTAAGGGCGTAAAATGGTCCGTTTGAAGCGATTCATCCAACAGGTCCTGTTCCTGGAGATCCTGGCGGGGTTGGCGGCGACCTTCAAGCATCTTTTTATCCGCCGCATCACGATCCAGTACCCCCACGAAAAACGGGTGCTCCCCAACGGCTACCGCGGGTTCATCGCGCTTCTGCGCTACGACGACGGGACCGAGAAATGCGTCGGCTGCGATCTGTGCGAGGCGGCCTGCCCGTCGCGCGTGATCACGGTGATCAGCGCCGAGGTGGAGGGCCAGCCGCTCAAACGCTACGCCAGGGAATACACCATGGACATGACCCGCTGCGTTTTCTGCGGGTTGTGCGTGGAGGCCTGCCCGGTCAACGCCCTGGGCATGACGAAAGAGTTCGAATACGCGACGTACGACAAGCGCAACCTGAAGCTCCGCAAGGAACAGTTGCTGGCCATCGGGGACAGGGCCTTTCCGGTCCGGGAGACGCGCGTCGAATTTCAGCATCCCCACGCGGCTTTCTTCAACGTGGCGCATCGCGGCTATCCCGCCAAATGATGCGTCGCGCCTGTCGGGCCTGTTCCTTCCGTGCCGGATCAAAACCGTCGATTCGGTTCGAGCGCCGTCGGGTCGGCCCCCGCGCTCCATCCATGAAGACGCCATGACAACGGTCTTGTTTTCGTATTTCGCAGGCATGATCGTGCTGACGGCGGCCGGGGTGGTCGCGTCGCGGAAGCCCGTCAACAGCGCCCTTTCGCTGCTGGTCATGTTTTTTCACGTGGCCGGACTGTTCGTGCTCCTGGACGCCGAGTTCATCGCGGCCGTCCAGATCATCGTCTATGCCGGCGCCATTCTGGTTCTTTATCTTTTTGTGGTGATGCTGCTCAATCTGCGCGGTGAAGAGAGTTATCACACGCAGTATCTCGTCGGTCTGACGATCGGGCTGGCGATCCTGATCGAGGCCGTCCTCGTCGTGAGCCGGTCCGGGTTCGCGGATCGCGTCCCGTCGGACCCCGCGCCCGCCGCCTCCCTCGCCGGAAACACGGAAGGAATCGGCCGGGCCCTGTACACGACCTATCTGTTTCCGTTCGAGGTGGCCTCGATGATCCTTCTGCTCGCGATGATCGGGGCGATCATTCTGGCGAAAAAGGGGATGTTCGACCGGTGAGAAAGAAATCGGTGGAATGATGGTTCCGCTGTCGTATTACGTGATGCTCAGCACGGTGGTCTTCCTGATCGGCGTCGTCGGAGTGCTGATCCGGAGGAACATCATCGTTCTTCTGCTCTCGATCGAGCTGATGCTCAACGCGGCCAACATCAACTTCGTCGCGTTTTCGCATTACCTCCGGAACCTCAACGGCCAGGTCTTTGTCTTTTTCGTCCTGACGGTGGCCGCGGCCGAGGTGGTGGTCGGCCTGGCCATCATCATCGCGCTCTACCGCGGGAAGGCCACGGTCCAAATCGAGAACATCAACCTGATGAAAGGGTGATGACGACGGACGCGCTCATTCCTCTCCTTCCTTTTGCGGCCTTCGTGGTGATCGGACTGGGGGACCTTTTCGGCCGGGGCTTCGGTTCCCGCGCCCATTGGATCGCGGTGCCGGCGGCGTTCGGCTCGCTGCTGTTTTCGCTGATCGCCTTCGGCTCGGTTCTCTCGGGCGGCCCGCACGACCTTCCCCTGTACACCTGGGCCGTTTCGGGAAGCTTCCGGGCCTCGATCGGTATCCATATCGACGCCCTGACGGCCGTGATGCTGCTGCTCGTCACGATCGTGAGCGCCCTCGTTCATCTCTATTCCGTCGGATACATGCGCGGCGACCGCGGTTACGCCCGCTTCTTCGCCTACCTCGGACTGTTCACCTTTTCGATGCTGATGCTGGTGACGGCCTCCAATTTGCTCCAGCTGTACGTCTTCTGGGAGGCGGTCGGTCTTTGCTCGTATCTGCTCATCGCCCACTGGTACGAGCGGCCCGCGGCCGCGGCGGCCGCCACCAAGGCCTTCCTCGTCAACCGGGTGGGGGATTTCGGTTTCGCGCTCGGGATTTTCCTCGTCTTCCGCCTCGTCGGTTCGCTGGACTACGACCGGGTGTTTGCCGAGCTGCCCAAGCACGCGGGCGAGGTGATCACGGTCGCCGGGTTTGACGTTCAAGCGGTCACGCTCGTTGCCCTGCTGCTTTTCATGGGCGCGGTCGGAAAATCGGCCCAGCTTCCGCTGCATGTCTGGCTGCCCGACGCGATGGAGGGCCCGACGCCCATCTCGGCCTTGATCCATGCGGCCACGATGGTGACGGCCGGCGTCTTCATGATCGCCCGCTTGATCCCGATCTTCAGCCTGTCCGCCGCGGCGATGAGCGTCGTGGCCGCGACGGGGGCCGCGACCGCCCTGTTCGCCGCCACGATCGCGCTGACCCAGAACGACATCAAACGCGTCGTGGCCTACTCGACCGTGAGCCAGCTGGGCTACATGGTGATGGCCTGCGGCCTGGGGGCGTCGACGGCCGGAATCTTCCACCTGCTCACGCACGGGGCCTTCAAGGCCCTCCTCTTCCTCGGCTGCGGGAGCGTGATCCACGCGCTGGCGGGGGAGCAGGATTTGAGAAAGATGGGCGGACTGAAATCACGGCTTCCCGTGACCTACTGGACTTTTTACATCGGCGCGCTGGCCCTGGCCGGGATCCCGCCGCTCGCCGGTTTTTTCAGCAAGGATGAAATCCTGGTCCGGGCCTTTCTCTCCGGCGGGGCCGGGATTCTGTTCTGGGGCGTCGGGGTCGCGACGGCCTTCCTGACGGCCTTCTACATTTTTCGTCTGATCTACGCCGTTTTTCACGGCGCGTCCCGGCTCGATCCGAAGACGGCGGCCTCCGTGCACGAGTCGCCGCCCGTGATGACGGTCCCCCTGGTCGTGCTGGCCGTTCTGTCGGTGACGGTTGGATGGGCGGGGCTGCCGATTCAGGGTCTAAACGGGATCGAGGCCGTGCTCGGTCCGCTGCTCTCCCCCGGCGGGTCGTCCGAGCCGGTCTCCGGACAGGCGAGCCTCCTTCTCCCGTTGATGGGAATTTCGGTCGCGGCGGCCCTCTCCGGTTGGATGACGGCACGGTATTTTTATTTGACCCGGCCGGAACTGCCGGAACGGCTGGCGACACGCGCGCCCGCGCTTTACCGGCTCTCGCTGAACAAATGGTATTTCGACGAACTGTACGACCGTGTCATCGTCCGGCCGACACGCCGCCTCGCGGACCGGCTTTGGCGGACCGTGGACGTTCATACCATCGACGAAGCGGTCAACGGGGTGGGGAGGGAGACCCTGGCCGGGGCCCGGATCCTCCGTCTCATTCAGAGCGGCCAGCTCCAGCATTACGCGCTGGTGATGATGGTGGGCACCTTCGTGATTCTGACGGTTTACTTGATCGTGCAATAAGGCGGGGAATGAACATCGACCGATGAACGGGAATATGGGACATCTCTTGAGCATCCTGATCTTTCTTCCGCTGGCGGGGGCGGTCGTCCTGGCCTTTTTCCCCGGCAACGACGCCGGCGTCCGCCGGATCGCGTTGGGCCTGACCGTCGCCGCTTTTCTCGTCTCGATCCCGCTTCTCGGGTCCTTCGATCCGTCCTCGCAGGGGATGCAGTTCGTCGAGCGGGTTCCGTGGGTCCCGTCGTTTCATATCGAATACGCCGTGGGCGTGGACGGGATCAGCCTCCTGTTCGTTTTGCTGACGACGCTGCTCTCGCCGATCTGCGTCCTGGCCTCCTGGACGGCCGTGACCGCACGGGTGAAGGAGTTCATGATCGCCCTTCTCGTGATGGAGGCGGCCATGATCGGCGTCTTCGTCTCGCTGGACTTCGTCCTGTTCTACGTCTTCTGGGAGGCGATGCTGATCCCGATGTACCTGATCATCGGAGTCTGGGGCGGCCCCAACCGGATTTATGCCGCGATCAAGTTCTTCCTGTATACCCTGGCCGGAAGCCTCCTATTGCTGGTGGCGATCATCGTGCTGTACTTTTCCGGGGGGCGGACCTTCGACATCCTCCATCTGATGGGCCAGCCCTATCCGGCCGCGGTCCAGGTTTGGATTTTCTGGGCCTTTTTCCTCGCGTTCGCGATCAAGGTTCCGATGTTTCCCTTCCATACCTGGCTTCCGGACGCGCACGTCGAGGCGCCCACCGCCGGCAGCGTGATCCTGGCCGGCATTCTGCTGAAGATGGGGGGATACGGCTTCCTTCGCTTCTGCCTCCCGATGGTGCCCCAGGCCTCGCGGTCCTTCACCGGGATCGTCCTGGCGCTTTCGGCGATCGCGATCCTGTACGGCGCGTACATGGCGCTGGCCCAGACGGATCTCAAAAAACTGATCGCGTACTCCTCGGTCTCCCACATGGGGTTCGTGACGCTGGGGATCTTCGTCCTGAACGCCCAGGGCATCGAGGGCGCGCTGCTCCAGATGGTCAATCACGGGATCACGACCGGGGCGCTCTTCCTCCTGGTCGGCATGCTCTATGACCGGACGCACAGCCGGCAGATCGCGGACTACGGCGGGATCGCGCGGCCGATGCCCCGCTACGGCGCGATGCTTTCGATCTTCGCCCTCTCGTCGCTGGGCCTCCCGGGGATGAACAGTTTCGTGGGCGAGTTTCTGGTGCTCCTGGGGGCCTTCATGACGCATGCCGGCATCGCCGTCGCGGCCACGCTGGGCGTCATCCTGGCCGCGGTCTATCTTCTCTGGATGGTCCAGCGCGTCCTGTTCGGGCCGATCACGACGTCCGACAACGCGCGGCTGATGGACCTCGGTGGGCGCGAGATGGCGATCCTCGTCCCGCTCGTCGTCCTGGTGTTTGCCATCGGGTTCTATCCCGACCCGCTGCTGTCCCTGATGCATGCCAGCGTGAACCATCTCCTGACGCAGGTCAACGTGGCCGCGCCGCTTCAGCTTTCGGAGGTCTGGACGCGGCCATGAATTTTTCGGTCGCCGACATCGGCGCGGTGCTTCCCGAAATCATCGTGGCGGTCTACGCCTGCGCCGTCCTTCTGATCGAGCCGTTTCTTCCGAAAGACCGCCGGGACGTCCTGGCCTATTTCGGGTTCGCGGCGCTGGGCCTGGCGTTCTGGGGGACGTCGCGCGTCATGTGGACCGATCTTTCGGTCCTGAACGGCATGTTCGTCCTGGATCCCTTCGGCAATTTCTTCAAGCTGCTCCTCTACGTCGCGGCCGCGATGACGATCCTGCTCTCGATGGGCTATCTCAAGCGCGAGGGAATCCACCTGGGGGAGTATTACGCCTTCGTCCTGTTCGCCACCTGCGGGATGATGATCCTGGTGTCCGCCTCCGACCTCATCACGGTCTTCCTGGGGCTGGAGCTGATGTCGATCACGTTTTACATCCTCGCCGGCTTCAAGCGCTTCGAGGAAAAATCGCTCGAGGCCGCGGCCAAGTACTTCATCCTGGGCTCCTTTTCAACCGGGATACTCCTGTTCGGAATCTCGCTGCTGTACGGGCTGTCCGGGACGACCAACCTGCAGGCCCTGGCACTCCATCTCCGGGGAACGGAGCTCCAGAGTCCGGCCTGGATCCTGGCGATGATTCTGCTCGTGGTGGGGTTCGGATTCAAGATCGCGGCCGTTCCGTTCCATATGTGGGCGCCGGACGTCTATGAAGGGGCCCCCACGCCGGTCACGGCGTTTCTTTCGGTCGGCTCCAAGGCGGCCAGCTTCGCCGTCTTCATCCGGGTCTTCATCGAAGCCCTGGGCGGGATGCAGTCCGACTGGCGGCCGCTGCTGATTTCCCTCTCGGTCGTCACGATCGTGACGGGAAACGTCGTGGCGCTGGTTCAGACGAACATCAAGCGGATGCTGGCCTACTCCAGCGTCGCCCACGCCGGATACGCCCTGATCGGCCTGATCGTCGGCGATGCGCTCGGGATCTTCAGCCTCATGCTCTACATGCTGGTCTACGCCTTCATGACCCTCGGCGCCTTCGGGGTCGTGACGCTGCTCCGCCGGGAAGGGGTCGAAGGGGACGAGATCCGCGACTTCGCGGGCCTGGCCCGCAAAGACCGGCTGACGGCCTTCGCGATGCTGATCTTCATGTTCTCGCTGGCCGGGATCCCGCCGACGGCCGGCTTCGTCGCGAAGTTTTATATTTTCATGGCGGCGGTCAACGCGCACCTGACTTGGCTGGTCGTCCTCGGGGTGGTCTTCACGGCCGTCTCGGCCTATTTCTATCTGCGGGTCGTGATGGTAATGTACATGAAGGAGCCCGACCAGGCGGTCCAGCTCGTGGCCCCGCGGGGGGCCGTCGTGGTCCTGGCCGTCGCGGCCGCGGCGGTGCTGCTGCTGGGAATCTATCCCAGCCCGTTTTTGGATTACGCCCAGCAGGCCGTGCTCAAGTTGCGCTAACCGTTTGAAGCGGAGGAATGGTTGAAGTGAATTCCATGGTTAGATTGTTGCGGCGCGGGTTGAATCGTTCACCGCGGGCTTTGAGATCCCTGTTGATCCTAATCGCCGTTTTCGGCGCGGTCGGGACTGCGGCGGCCGACGCCGACGTCAAGTTCGGCGGCGAGTTCCTCACGCGATATTTTTACGACAATAACATGACCGATCCCCGCGGCAACGGCGTGGGCCCCTGCCGGGGGCCGGACGGGGTGCCGGGAACGGCCGACGACAGCTGCAAGGACCAGGAGTCCTTCGCCGACGCCCGCTTCCGCTTGAAGATCATGGCGACCGAGGACATCGTGACGGGCGTGGTCCTGGTCGATTTCTTCAACGGGCGGCAGGGTCGGGACGCGGCCACGCTCAACGCCCCGTTGACGGGCAACGGGACCGGCGATCGGATCCTGGGGAGCCAGGGTTTCGGCCAGAGTTTGAACACCGTGGACCTAAGGGAAGGGTATCTCCGGATCAGCTGGCCGGCGGCCCACCTGGTCATCGGCCGCCAGGCCGTCACCCTGGGCCACGCGATGATCCTGGACGACACGGCGGACGCCGTCGCGGTGGCGATCCCGATCGGATGGGCCAGCTTCACCGTCATGGATCTATTTCTGGACAACACGGCCAACGGGACCGGGAGCACGTCGGCCTATCTGGCCGATTTCAACATCGACCCGACGGCCGCGTTCAAATCGAGCCTCTTCGCGTTGTTTCTGAAGGACCGCGGACCGAACCTTTCCTTCGGCCAGACCGCGTTCTTCGCCCCGTGCGGGATCGGGACTTCCGCCGACTGTCCGGTTTCCAATTTCGGAGACGACCAGGCGACGGTCGCGACCCTGGGATGGGCCATGGATCGTCAGGGGGCATCCTTGCGTTGGGCCACCGAGCTGGATTTCCTCAAAGGCACGATCCACACCAACGATCCCACCGTTCTGAATCCGTCCGGGCGCGATGTCAAGCTGAAGGGGGGAAACGCCCTCGGAGAGTTCGGCTGGACGGGGGGCCGGCTCGACGCGCTTCTGACCGGTCTGTACACGACCGGACAGAAGGCCGCCGACCTTCCGCCGAACGGAGGCAAGATGAACATCAACGCCATCTCCCCCAATTTCGTCCTGGGCAACATCCTTGTGAACAACGAGACGACGAGCGATCGGGACGGCGGGAACATCGGGGGCCTCACCGCGGCCAAACTGGCGATCGGCTTTAGACCGGACGCCGTGTTCCGCGCCGAGCTGGCCGGGATCTGGGCCCGGCTGACGGAAGAACCGGCGGCCCAGGCCTCGCGCAGTCTCGGCTGGGAATGGGACGCCAACGCCGCCTGGCAATTGGACCCGCACCTCGTCTTGACGGGCGGTTTCGGCTTCCTCATATCCGGCAAGGCCTGGACGGTCCTGTTCAGCGATCCGCGGGTCAACAACATGATCAAGGTCTCGACGAAACTGAGCTACACCTTTTGAACCCGGGACGCCTTTTATTGTATATTATTCGTAAAACAAATTTGGAGGACATGCTCATGAAATTCATCAAGATCTTCATCATCGCGGCGGGGGCGGGTCTGTTGACGGCCGGGGCCGCCCTGGCCGAAAACAGCCTCCAGTCGGGCGCCAAGGCCCTTTCGTTCGGGATTGTCGACCGGGGCGTCGAGATTTCCGGAAGAGTTTTTCCGAACAACGACCTGGCGGTCCTGGGGGGAATCGGCATCGCCCACGCAAGCAACGACGAAAGCACGACGGATTACAGCCTGTCGGCCGGGGTCCGCAAATACCTCCGGAGAAGCGACCTGGCCCCCTTCGTCGGCGGGGAGGCCTCCTTCAAGCGGAACGACGTCGTCGTGGGCTCCGGCGGGGGAACGGACGTCGAGTCGGAGAAGACCTTCGAGATCGACGGCGTTTTCGGCGTGGAGTATTTCTTCGCCAAGCAGGTCAGCGTCGACGCCCAGGTCGGGGTCGGCATCTCCGACATCCACAACGTCAACGGGAGCGGAGCGAACGAAACGCAGTTCGGGACCTTCAGCTCGGGCGTGACGGTGAACTTCTATCTGCCGTGACGAGGGACCCCCTATTTTCTTATGATTAAATTTACGGCCTATAACAACGTCGCCATCCCTTCCTTTCTGTACGGAACCGCCTGGAAGAAGGAGGCCACCGCGAGACTGGTTCAGCTGGCCGTTGCTTCGGGCTTCACCGCCGTCGACACGGCCAATCAGCTCATCCATTACGATGAAGCCCTCGTGGGCGAGGCCCTGCTTGCGCTCGGCCGGAAGGGCGTCAAGCGGGAAGCGCTTTTTCTGCAGACCAAGTTTACGCCGGCCGGGGGCCAGGACCATCGCACGCCCTATGACGCCTCCGCGGATATCACCACCCAGGTCGGACAGTCCTTTGAAAGCTCGCTGAAACACCTTCATACGGACTACATCGACTCTTATGTCCTGCACGGACCCTATTCACGCGCGGGACTGGGAGCGGAGGACTGGGAGGTTTGGGCCGCGCTGGAAGGGATCCATCGGTCGGGCAAAGCGAAGATGATCGGCATCTCCAACGTCAACGCCGGACAATTAAGACTGCTGTGCGAGAAGGCGGCCGTCAAGCCCATGGTGGTGCAGAACCGCTGTTATGCCGTTACGGGCTGGGACCAAGACGTCCGGGAGGTCTGCCGGGCCCGCGGGATCATCTATCAGGGCTTCTCGCTCTTGACCGCGAACCGGGATATCCTGGGCGATCCGGACATCGCGGCGATCGCCCTGCGCCTGGGGACGGGTCCTCTTCAGGTCATCTTCCGCTTTGCGATGCAAATCGGGATTCTGCCGTTGACCGGAACGACGAGCGAGCGGCACATGAAGGAGGATTTAGAAGCCCTGAACCTGGAACTCACCCCGGATGAAACGAAGTTGATTGAAACGATCGCGGTGTAATGATGGGCACCGCAATATAAAAACCTGAGGATACCGGCCATTCTAAGAACTCCGGGACTCCGAACCTTCCATGGGTACTCGAAAGGAGACGTCATGAAAAAAACCGCCATCGCCGCCATGCTCTGGCTTGCCGTTGCGTCACCCGTCATCGCCGCCGAAGGGACTCCGCCGGCCCAGGGGGCCGACCCCAATTTCGATCAAAGGAAGGCGACGATTCTAAAGATGTTAGACGCCCGGATCGCCAACATGCAACTGCTGAAGAGTTGCGTCGATAAAACCAAGAGTCAGGAAGATATAAAGACCTGCATGCAAAACAACAGTGCCCGGATGCAACAGCGCCGTCCGGGAGGCCCGGGACAGGGCGGCCCGGACGGTCCCAAGACCCCGTAGTTCATCGGCGGATCGGATTCGCCGCCCCGACGCGTATATTCGATCTGCATCATTATATATAGGTTCAATAGAGAGGATGGGCGGGGGGTGCGTATTTGCCGCCGGTGGTTCGAGTGAATCAAAGATGCGGGTCGATAACGGCGAACATCCTTTCAGCCACCTAGGCCAGTTGCTCTGCCTTGCTTTGTTTCTGGTTCTTTGGGTAGTGGACTCGTTTGTCCTTCACCTGTCGACATCCCTCTCGAATTTCGTGCCGCTGTATGTCCGGCTGGTCTTCCTGGGACTTTCTCTGGCCGGCGCCGTCTATCTTGTCCGCTCCGCGCACGGGGTCGTCCGTCCGGACGAGCGTCCGGCCGGCGTGGTGACGACCGGAGCCTTCAAATACGTAAGGCATCCCATCTATCTGGGAAGCCTCCTGACCTACCTCGGACTTGCGATCTCGACGGGATCGCTTCTCTCCCTCGCGTTGCTCGCGGGGATCTTTCTTTTCCACAATTCCATTGCGAGCTATGAGGAAGAAGTGCTGCTGGCGAGGTTCGGAGAGGAGTATGGACGCTATAAGAAAAGAACGGGGAAATGGGTTCCGAGAATCGGCGGAAGGGCTGAGGAAACCGATGCCGTCTAAACGCCGCGCGTCCTGTCATCCGTCTTCGATGGGAATATTGACCCGTCCCGCCTAAAGCGGTATAATCCTCCTCATTCCTCCGTCGCGGGCCGATCCTGCCGACTCTAACTTTCACGCGGCGCCATCTGGC
Organism: Nitrospiria bacterium; assembly: GCA_035517655.1. Classification (NCBI taxonomy): domain Bacteria; kingdom Pseudomonadati; phylum Nitrospirota; class Nitrospiria; species Nitrospiria bacterium. Next base: position 20,189 of record DATIYJ010000028.1, read on the forward strand.
GGAGGGAGAGGAATTGTCCATGCCCGGCCTCTTTTTGTTCATCTCTCAAAACTCATCCATCCAGTGTCCGTCACGTTATCCGCGTTCTTTAATGAAGAGTTTTATCGCTATCCCAATTATGGTCACTATCAGTCTCGGCTCCTTACCTGTGTTCGCAACAGGTGGGGTTGAGAATGATCCATGTAAAGTGCTCGTGCCATCTGAACTGCTCGCTCAAGTAAAGGCCATGAAAAACCCGCTTCCTTCCAGTCTGAAAATTATTGATGATGGAAAAGCTATATACGAAGGCAAGGGGACCTGTTTTACCTGTCATGGTTTGAGCGGCAAAGGGGACGGAGATAAAGCAAAATCTCTGGATCCCGCTCCTCGAAATCTCACGAATCCAAAATTCCAAGATTGCAAAACGGATGGAGAAATATTCTGGGTCATCAGGTATGGAATCCCAGGTACTGGCATTATGCCATTGACCAACATACATACTCTTCCTAAAGGTGTTCTTATTACTGATAACGAGGCTTGGACGCTTACCCAATACGTGCGGACCTTCAAGGGTAAATAAAAGAAATAGAGTCCATGAAAGACTTCGGGCGCGGCATTCTAGTCTCGAATTCGGTATTGCTTTCTGAAAGTATTAATTTTTTATAAAATTGTTGCGTGTATTTATAAATGAATATATTAATATTTATACTATCAATAGCTTTCCTTTGCGGTAATGCAGTGGCCGAAGAGGGATCTTGTACGAAGGCTGAAGCGATGGAAGCCGAAAGCTCGGTCTCACGGCTGACTAATTGGGAAGATGTTTACAAATCGTTTAAGAAGTTTCGGTTCTGTGATGACGGAGCTATTGCCGATGGATATTCTGATGTGGTCGTACGATTGCTTTCAAATCAGTGGAGTCAATTAAAGGCGCTTATTAAGCTTTCATCATCCGATAAGGAATTTTTTGTATTCGTAGTAAAACACATTGATGCGACCGCTGACAAATCTGATGTTGAAAATATCATCGTCAACAGCGGTACAAAATGCCCTGAGTCAGCGAAGACCGTTTGTTCAAAGATTGAGAAATCTGCAAGAGAAGCGTTAATAGAGATTCAGAAATATAGTAAGCCGTAACACCCTCGCGCGCGGGCGGGGTAGGGTTTAGATATTGCTCTTTATCGCTGAGAGGATGGAATGGCCAAAATCATCGTCGGGGTGATGGGACCGGGAGATTCCGCAAGCGAGGAAGATTGCCGAAACGCCCGTGAACTCGGGCGGCGGATCGCGCTTGAGGGGTGGGCCGTGTTGAGCGGCGGACTCTCGGTCGGCGTCATGGACGCGGTCAGCCGCGGGGCGAAGGAGGCGGGGGGTCTCGTGATCGGCGTTCTTCCGACGGCCGATCGTCAGGGCGCCTCCCCCGCGGTCGACATTCCTATTGTCACCGGCATGGGGAGCGGCCGGAACAATATCAATGCCCTCACGAGCGATCTGGTGATCGCCTGCGGTATGAGCGCCGGGACCGCCTCGGAGATTGCCCTCGCCGTGAGAGCCGGAAAAGCGGTGATCCTTCTGACGAGCGACGAGCCGGCGATCCGGTTTTTTCAAAGCCTGGATCCGAAGAAGGTCTTCCCCGCAAAAGATCCGGCGGAGGCCATCGAGATCGCCTAGCGGTTGCTCGCTTTGCTTGGAGGAGGAAACTCGGAATTCCGGGGACACTTTACTTAAATCCCGGAAGGCTCCCCTCCGGCCTCGCGCGCGGGGATGATGGGATGAAAGACGGAATGATTTAATGATCGGAGGTGCGGTATGAAAATCATTGTGATCGGGGCGACGGGGACGATCGGAACGGCGGTGGCCGCCGCCTTGGCGCAGCGCCACACCGTGGTTCGCGTGGGAAACCGGAAGGGGGACTATCAGGTGAATCTCGCCTCTCCCGATTCCATCAAAAAACTTTTTAACGCCGTGGCCCCTTTCGACGCCGTGGTCTGCGCCGCGGGGCTCGCGAAATTCGGTCCTCTGATTGAATTGACGGACGAGGACTTCGAGCTCAGTTTTTCCAACAAGCTGATGGGCCAGATCAACGTGGTGCGGCTGGGGCTTCCTCAGATTTCGAAAGGGGGATCGTTCACGCTGACCAGCGGCATTTTGAGCCTTGAACCCATGCCGGGAAGCGCGGCGATCAGTCCCGTGAATGCCGGGATCGAAGGCTTCGTCCGCGCGGCGGCCCTGGAGCTGCCGCGCG